>JAILCM010000278.1 GCA_024680155.1 Treponema sp. | reverse complement strand
ATCGGAAGTTGAATCTGAACCTGCACTTGCACCAGAACCTTTTCCAACTGTGAGTAAAGATGAAATGCGTGGAGTAAAGTTTGGAGCGTCGTGTTCGTATTTGCGGCTGCGAAGAGACTGTTCAAATGTAAGACCTTTTTTCAAGCCTTCAAAGATTGTATCAGTCTGGTCACCGTTTGTTACGATTGTCTGATTTTTAAACTGACGTACAGCAGCGTAAATGATAAGACTTGGATCACCTGCAATTAAAGATTCATCAAAAGCCTTTGTGCGAACAACTTCAGTTCCATCTTCGCCATCTTTACTTGCAACAAAAATGCGGTTACGGCTTCCAGCACTGCGTCCCATTGTCCAATATGCGCTGACTGCATATTTTCCATCTTCTGATTTTCCGGCAATAATTCCGCGTCCAGGGTAGGATGTGCGGCTAAGCTCGTCTTTTACTTCTAAGATTTTCATATTTTCTCCTATTTTCCTTCGTTTTCGTTGTGCATCTGTTCAAGAATTTCCATTACATGGTCGATTGTCTTCTGCTTTGGATCAGGATCGTCAGCTGGAACCTTTGCAAGAACATCATTTCGGAACTGTTTACAATCAATTACAGGGCTTGCAGTAAGAAGAAGCTTATCATGTTCAAGAATATCAGCAAGCATGTCATCAGGATTATTTGTATCGATTCTAAGACAATTTCCGTTTATAGAAACCAAAATCATGCAGTCAAAAAGACGCAGGTAACTGTCAATTTCGCGAAGTCCTTTTTTAGTTTCAGGCTTTCCTGGGCGGTAGCGGGTTCCACTTGGGAAAACAAGAATTACCTGTCCGCGTTTTTTACAAGCATCCATTGCACGCATTGCAGCAAAATTGATTTTTCGGGCTTTCTGCTCTTCTGCGAGTTTTTCTTCTTCTGTAATATTTTCCTGCTCAACTTTGTTCAAGCTTCTTGTTGGGTAAATTACAACGCGAGTAAAACCTTCTGTAAAAGCACGAACTGCAGGACTTGCTTCGTTCAACTTCATTCCGGCAACAGCAACAATTCTTGAAGACAAATCCTTTGCCCAAGGTTCGCCCTGTTTTTCCAAAAGATAAAGGATTGCAGGAAGGTCAAGATTTGTATAATGTTCCATTAAAATAAGACCATGTTTTCCTTCTTTTGTAACTGCATCATAAAAAGCCTTAAAATTTTCTACTGCACCAAGACCAGATTCAGGTTTAACAAATTCATCCAGCATAGCATACATGTATTTTCTTGTTGCAAGATTTGCTTCTTCATAAACTTTTGTCTCATCGATTTTTTCTGCAGCCTTAGAAAGTTTAGTCATTTCCTTAAACATTTCGCCGCAATGTTCTTTCAACGTTACACCCATGACGTTCCTCTAAAAAAAAGTTTTGTAACTTCTAGTATAAATGATTTTGAGAATAGCGACAATAATCAATTCACAATTGGCAATTCACAATGCATAATTCACAACAGTCAATAGAAAGTTGACATTTAGTCAAAAAGTTTATTCCATCATAAGCATACCCAACAATTTCATCTTCATAATCTTTTGAAACAAAATCAATTTATTCAAAAACCATCGGCAATAATTTTGACAACGTTTCTACCACCACAGCATTGTCTTCTATCGGATTAAACCTCAAATTAATTTTGGAATTACTCCAAGATGTGCAGTATAATCAATTCTTTTTAATTTCCGATTTTTTGATAAATCTATATAAAGTCCGTATATTTCAGCTTCTTCAATTTTTGATAGTTTCTCAATACCTTCCACACTCTTTATATACTTTCCACCCAGTTTATTAGTTTCAGAAGAAAAAAGGATAAATGATTTTGCATCTGAATCAACACAAACTGTTTCTTTTGTTGAATCAGACATAACTAGATTGAGTTTTGTTTCAGTTGCAAAAAAACATTGTTCATGAAAACAAGAATAAAGATTCGTAATAAATTCTTTTTCATACATAACCTGTTGTTTTAAAAATTATTTTACGATAACGGAATAAACATAGCCTTTGTATTTTTTCATCTGAGGTATTTGTTGCTCCATTTCCACCCCAATCAAAGATTAAAAAACCTTTTTGTCCTTTACAACCTTTTGAAGTCACAGTTTTTTTATTGTATCTATAATAAGTATCTACAATTACATCTACTGTTGCTTCATTAAAATCCAGAGTATCCTCTTTTCCGACCAGTTTTAAAGGAGCTACATTATTATCAATCGCAAGATTCCATGCAATTATCTCCGCAATGTTCATTTAAAGGAAAGATTTGAGCTATTGTTTTCATTCTCGTAATACCGATCAAAACAACGGATTATTTCTGGCAGAAGTTCTTCATAAGCTTTTTGAAAATTTAAAACATATTCAGGCAAGGTGGATTTTTTATTTTTCATATCATCATAAAAAGTTTTCCACGTAGAACCATCAAGCCAGCAATATGCATCACCCCATCCCACAATATCAAAATCCGAACCATAATCAATTCTTTCTATTTTTAAATAATCACTGAGTTCTTCGCAAAAATCCACCCATAACTGATTTTCCATAGACACATTGGCAAATCCATCTTCAAGTACAAAATAATAAATAAAGTCCTTACAATAAACCTGAATTTGATACATTCCTATTGGACTTGCTTCATACTTTTTTGTACGTGTAAACCTGTTATAAGTGTTAAAATTTACGAGGCAAAAATAATCATCTTTTATAATAACTTCCTGTATCTGATAGTCTTTCCAAAATTTCTGATTTTTTATTAAGTCAAAGAGTTCGTCAAATTCAGGCATTTTGTCATAAGAACGCCAATCACGCTCCAAAGACTCATAAAATGATTTTTTTGTTTCGGAATAATAACGCAGAAGAACTTTTTTATTTTCCGCCGCTTTACTGTAAAAATTTTCTTCCAGCAAATAATAATTACCTTTTGAACGAAAAGGAATCACATCTTTGGTTAAATTCAATTGAAAATCTTCACCATTAATAAAAAAATCAAGATGATCATGATTTTCAAAAGCTGTTGTACGTTCAATAATAAAAATAATTTCGTCAAAAAGTCGCTCATAAACACTCTGAAACTTTAAAATGTACTCAGGAAATGATGATTTATTCGAAGCTAAATCCTTATAAAAAGATTCAAAAGCAGCCTCGCTATTCCAATAATATGCACCTTTTTTACCGTCAAATTTCATGTATTGGGGCAATGATTCCAGAGCAGCACTTTTCCGCTTATAATCAAGCGTATTGGAAATTACAAATTTATAAACATGTTTTTTTTCATAAACAAAAATTTTATACTCCCCACAACCATTTACAGGGAGTGACGGTTCAGAACTCACACAATTTGAATAATTTACAAGGATTTGGATATCGCCTTTTTTTATTGAATAATCTTTGGAAAATTTTCCATCTGATTGTATATTTAAATTCTTGCCGTCCCTTTCTTCTTCACTAAAAACAATTGAAAAGGGCTTAATATCAAAGTTTGTTTTTTGCACCAAATCCTTGAACTTCTGCTGAATTTGAGAGTTTGCCTGCAAAGAATTATTTTCTTCAGCGGAATTTTTTATCTCTGCGGAAAGCCCGTTAAAACAAAATAAGAGCAAAATCAATATAGTCTTTAACTTTTTTTTCATACTTCCTCCAATATTCTTTACAATTTCTTCCTTTATTTTATAACGCATTCCCGAAAATTACAATTACACATTCGAAATTCCGCATTGTTTCTCCTTCATTGTTCACGCTATAATAGGAACATGACTTTCAAGCACATCATTTTTGATTTGGATAATACGCTCTACCCTTCATCGTCGGCTATGGACAGCGGAATTACGCGGCGGATGCTCGAATGTGTGGCTGATTTTTTTGGATGTTCGATGGAAAGGGCAATTGAACTTAGAAAAGAGCGGATTGTTCATTTTTCGACGACGCTTGAATGGCTGCGCTCGGAAGGGTTGACTGATATTGAAAAGTTTCTTGCCCACGTTCACCCGGATAACGAAGCTGATGAACTTATGGAACAGCCGGGACTTCGTGATTTTTTGCTTTCGATTCCGGTTCCCTTTTCTATTCTTACAAATTCGCCGCATGAACACGCAGACAGAGTTCTTGCAAAGCTCGGAATTGATGATTTGCCTATTGCCGTAACTGATATTCGTGATGCAGATTTTTTTGGAAAACCATGGCCAAAATCATACCTTGCAGCACTCAAAAAAGCAGGCACAAATATAGAAGAAACTCTTTTTATTGATGACATGCAAAAATACACCGACGGCTGGTGCGCTCTTGGCGGAACTTCAGTTTTGATTGGCGAAAAAAACGGAAAGCCTCTCGCCGACGATGCAGAATCGATGAAGGCAGCAAAAAGACTTTACCGAGAAATGAAAATGCAAGCTGGTGGGAACAATCAATCTGATAGAGAAAATCAATCCACAGCCCCTGCCTTGCCCGGCAAAACAATCCGGCTGAATTCAATTTACGAACTAAAAGGAACTTTAATATAAAAAAATTGGTGCTTGAGCCTGTCGAAACCACCATAAATTACAAGGAACTTTAATATGAAAAAAATCTTATGTCTTTGCTTTAGCTCAACTTTGCAGCGATCAATTTCGTTTGATTCTGTTCAGCTTGAAAAAGTGAACCGGTCAAAATATTACAGGATGGATGCTTCAGGAAAAGCCGTGAACTCTGCGCGAATTTTGGCTCAGTTGGAAAAGGGATGTGTACGAACTTTCTGCCCGCTTGGAAGCCAGAACAAAGACGAATTCATAAAGCTTGCCGCTGCCGATAATCTTGATCTTTTTTATATTGAAATTCCTGGAAAAACTCGTGAATGCTGGACTCTTTTGGACCGAACCGCCGGAACCACAACTGAACTTGTTGTTGGAGAACCAGTTTTAGAGCGCACGCCCGAATTTGTTGCACTTGAAGAAAAACTTTTAAGCGAAACCTTGCCGCGAGAAATTAAAAATTGTGATGCAGTTCTTTTGGCAGGAAGCCGCCCTGGAATCTGGAAGGAAACGCTTTATTCAGAAATTGCAAAACTCTGCATAGAAAACGGAAAGATTTTCCTTGCTGATTACATTGGCGCAGACTTAAAACGCACTCTCGAAACCTGTACGCCTTCTATCATCAAAATAAACGAGGAAGAATTTATAGAAACTTTTTACAAGAATGCCGCCGCCCCTCAGAACCAACATGCCGCCCAAAAAGACGCGCCCGCATCCCAAAACGCCCTTGTCACAACCACGCTCGACGAATCATCCCTCAAAAACGCAATCATCCAGAAAAGCCGCGAACTCCACAACATGCTCGTAATCACACGCGGAACAAAATCAACTTTTGCGGCAAACAACGGAAACTTTGCTGAATGCCCGATTGAAAAAGTTCAAGCCGTAAACACAACCGCCTGCGGAGACAGCTTTAACGCAGGATTTTTGCACGAATACCTTGCGACCGGCAACTTTGAATCAGCCTTAAAAAAAGGAACCTGGTGCGCCGCCCGAAACGCAGAACGAGAATGCCCGGGAACAATCATTTAGTGCCCCCTCCCCACGAAAAAAGAACGCACTTATAGACACTTATATATAGAAACAAAATCACACAAAAACAGGCTTCGGCGACTTTTACGGAAAATATCTTATAGAAAACAAAGCTCATTTAAATGAAAATATCTTCTATAAGATAAACTATAGTAAAGAGGATTTTGTCACTATGAGTATTCAGAAAAAACCACTTGTAATGGATTTGTATACAGCAGACCCATCTGCACATGTATTTAATGATAAGATTTACATCTATCCATCTCACGACGAAGACGAAGATGTAGAAAATAATGATAACGGCGACCAGTACAACATGAAAGATTATCATGTTTACGAAATGAAAGATGCAGAAACTTTACCACGAGATTGTGGCTGTGTTCTTAAACTTGAAGATGTAAAATGGGCAAGCAAACAGCTTTGGGCTCCAGACTGCGCAGAAAAAGACGGAAAATATTATTTTGTATTCCCTGCTCGTGATAAAGACGGAATGTTCCGCGTTGGTGTTGCAATCGGTGATAAGCCGGAAGGTCCATTCAAACCAGAACCAAACTACATTCAGGGAACATATTCAATTGATCCATGCCTTTTCCCAGATACAGACGGAAAATATTACCTTACATTCGGTGGAATTTGGGGCGGCCAGCTTGATCAGTACAAAAATAACAAATGGAGTGCCGATAACAAAGAACCAAAAGGTGATGAACCTGCCTGCACACCAAAAATTGCGTTGATGAAAGACAATATGACAGAACTTGCAGAAGAAGTT
>JAILCM010000269.1 GCA_024680155.1 Treponema sp. | reverse complement strand
TAACTGCGAAGTAGATAATTTTAAGCGTTCAACAGTCAATTTTGAAAGTGAATTAAAACGCGCTTTTGAATCGGAAGAACGTGCCAAAAACGGATTTCACCTTACAACAACAGATTCCCGCCACATGCAGATTAATCTCCCCGAAGATTATCGCGATGTTCAGCCACGCCGAGTTGTAGATTACACGACTACAGCAAAGGCCAACGGAAACAACGTAGACGCCGAAACAGAAGCTAACAATATCCTCCAGATTCAAATGCAGTACCGCCTGCTAACTCAACTTACAAGTTTTGAATTCCAGCAGGTCACAACGGCTATGAAGAAATAGGGGGTAAAAAATGGGAATGTTCACAAGTATTAATATTGCATCAACTGGTATGGCGGCTGAGCGTCTTAGAACGGACGTTATTTCAGACAATATTGCAAATGCTTCTACAACTCGTACTCAAGACGGCGGAGCGTTTAAAAAATCATCTGTAATTCTTACTCCAGTGAGCAATCAGAATCCGCAGTGGAATCATCCTTTTACTCCGTCTGCTTTGGATAACGGTCCTGGAAAAGGTGTAAAAGTTCTTGAAATTGTAAAAGATACAACTCAAGGTAAGCTTGTTTACGATCCGGATCATCCTGATGCAATTAAATCTGGTCCGCATAAAGGTTATGTTGAATATCCGAACGTTAATATAGTAGAAGAAATGGTAAATCTTATTGCGGCTTCCCGCGCTTACGAAGCAAATGCAACTGTAATTGACGGTGCCAAAGATATGTTTACGGCAGCCCTTAATATAAGCAAGTAATATTGGAGTAAGGTCGACTAAGTAATCTTTTCTTGACAATATCGGCTTAGTGGTGTTAAAGTTTTTTTAGGTGGGCAAACATGAAGATTCCAGAATTTAATCCAATTCAAATGGTTCGCACTGATGAACGTCATTTAGGCAGCGGAAGAATCGTTCCTTTAACATACCGTCTTTCCAGTCAAAATCCTGTTGAAAAAGTAACGGGAATTGATTCAACTACACAGGGCGTTGGTTTTACAAAAGCGTCTGAAAGCGGAAAAAAAGTTTCTTTTCAGGATTATCTTCTGGAAGCTATGAATACAATGAATAATCAGCAGGTTGCCGTTTCTGATTTACAGGAAAAACTTGTTACAAATCCAGATGAAGTTGATGTTCATGATGTTACAATTGCAATGTCAAAAGCTCAGATGAGTTTGAATCTTGCCCAAACTGTAATTGATCGTCTTGTTTCCGGCTGGAACGAAATTTCAACAACAAGATAAAATATAACAGAAAAAAAATAACAGAATAACGAAAATCTCACGAATTGTTCATAACAAAATAAAATTTATTGTCAAATTCTCAATCCTGTGTTATAATTAATTAAATTTACTCTAAATTTGTAAAAATTCGTTCACGGGAGGGGTCAGATGAACGAATGGCTCAA
The DNA here is from genome assembly GCA_024680155.1 of Treponema sp. Classification (GTDB taxonomy): domain Bacteria; phylum Spirochaetota; class Spirochaetia; order Treponematales; family Treponemataceae; genus Treponema_D. Next base: position 9,328 of record JAILCM010000269.1, on the reverse strand, counting down.
AAAGGTCTTTGGTAAACTCAAAGATTTATGGAAAAAGTGGAAGCCAGTTCAAAAAATTATTGTGATTGCCATTATTATTGCCGTTATTGCCGCAATAATAGTTGCCGCAAGTCTTTCTTCTAAAACAACTGCAGTCCGGGTTTTTAACAGTCAGTCACAGGATACTCAACAGCTTAACCGAATTCTTGATAGAATTTCGCGTGAACACGTAGAAGCTTATACCGACAATGGTTATATCTACGTTAATGATCAGGCAACTGCTACCAGAATGTTCGACCTTCTTGTTCAGGAGGGAATGCTTCCTTCTGATGTTGACCCTTGGGAAGGTTATTTTAACCGCAGCTGGTCTACTACCGATGCCGATCAGAACGTAAAGCTTAAAGTTAATATTCAAAAGCAGCTCAAACAGCATATTGAATCTATTTCAGATATTACTTCTGCAAGTGTGGACATTGTTCTTCCGGAAAGGGGATTGTTCACTGGTTCACAGGATCCAGTTTCTGCAAGTGTAATTATTCGTACTACATCTCAAAGTAATTTGCTTCAAGACCGTAAGCGAATTCAGGGTATTCAAAGACTTATTCTTTCTGCAATTGAAGGCTTGAAAGCTGAAAATCTTATAATTTCGGATTCAGACGGTAATCAGATAAATGATTTTGAAGGAATGGCCGAAAGTGACCGCCTTGATTTAGTAAAAAAGCAGCAGAAAATTATTCAGCAGGAAGAAGTTCGTCTTAGGGCAGAAATTTTAAAGACTTTCCAGCGAACTTATACAGAAGACCGTTGCCGCGATATGAATATTCGTGTAGAAATGGATTTTTCTCAGCGTTCGCGTGAAGCTACGGAATATCATCCTATTACAATCAGGGAAGATAACCCGGATACTCCTTATGATGATTCTGAATTCCGCGATACTTTGCCAATTTCTTCTTCAACTGTAACTCGTGTCTGGGAAGGAACCGGTTATAATCCTGAAGGACCTGCTGGAGTTGAAGGTCAGACCCCGCCAGTATATTCTGATATGTCGAATGTAATAGGTTCTTCAACTGAAACTGGAGTTGTTCAAAATAATGTAATTAATTCAGAACAGATTTCGGAAGTTCTTTCTCCAAAAATGGAGCGACTTTCGGTTTCATTAAACCTGGATGGAAAATGGTCTTATTCAACGGACCCTAAAACCGGAAAACCTGTAGTTCAGGATGATGGTCATTTCCAGTGGAATTATACGGCTCTTACTCCAAATGATTTAACTCAAGCTGAAGAATTATTGAAAGGTGCTGTAGGTTATCTTAGAAGCCGTGGCGATACTGTTGTTGTAACGAATATTCAGTATGACCGCGATGCTGAGCATCTTGATATTGAAAATGCATTCTTTGCAAAAGAGCAGCGCAAGAAAACAATTATCCTTGTTCTTATTTCTGTTCTTGTTGTTCTTATTGGTTTTGTTTTATTCAAAATTATCAGTCGCGAACTGGAACGACGACGAAGACTTCGCGAAGAAGAACTTTTGCGCAAACAGCAGGCAGCACGAGAAGCGGCTCTTTGGGAAGCAAAAGACGAAGGTATGGAAGTTACAATGTCTGTCGAAGAAACAAGGCGTATGGAACTCCAGGAAAATGCAATCACTATGGCAAAAGAGCATCCTGAAGATGTTGCAATGCTCATAAGAACATGGTTGATGGAAGAATAGACGTAAGGATAGACGGAGGAATAGTAAATGTCTGATGATTTAGTAACCGCTGATGCTCCTAAAGCTTCTAACCCAAAGCCTGTCCCAAAGCCTGGACAGTTAAAGCCGGCAGGAAGTTCTTCATCTAAAAAAGGTAACAAGGATTATAAAAGCCTTACCGGCCGACAGAAGGCTGCGATTTTTCTTATTTCTCTTGGTCCTGATGTTTCTGCCGAAGTAATGAAACATTTACGCGAAGATGAAGTAGAAACCTTAACTTTTGAAATTGCCCGACAGGAAAAAGTTAATCCAGAATTTAAGGATGCGGTTCTTGAAGAATTCCAGGAATTGATGAATGCTCAGAACTTCATTACAACTGGTGGTATTGATTATGCCCGCGAACTCTTGGAAAAATCTTTGGGTTCTCAAAAGGCCATCGATATTATCAACCGACTTACTTCAAGTCTTCAGGTTCGTCCATTCGACTTTATCCGTCGTACAGACCCGGCACATTTGTTAAACTTTATTCAGCAGGAATATCCGCAGACAATTGCCCTTATTCTTGCGTACCTGGAACCTGGAAAAGCCGCAATCATTTTGCAGAACTTGCCGGAAGAAATGCAGGCCGAAGTTTCAAAACGACTTGCCACCATGGACCGTACATCTCCAGACGTTTTGCGCGAAGTAGAACGCGTTTTGGAAAAGAAACTTTCTACACTTTCTAGTGAAGACTATACTGCTGCCGGTGGTGTTGAAGCTATCGTTGAAATCTTGAACCTTGTAGACCGTTCTTCCGAAAAGTCTATCATCGAATCTTTGGAAGAAGACGATCCAGATTTGGCAGAGGAAATCAAAAAGCGAATGTTCGTATTCGAAGATATTGTTATGCTCGACGACCGTGCTATTCAGAAGGTACTCCGCGATGTCGACCAGCAGGAACTTGCAAAAGCGCTCAAATCTGTCGATACCGAAGTTCAGGATAAAATTTTCCGCAATATGTCAAAACGTGCCGCAGGTATGCTTAAAGAAGATATGGAATTTATGGGACCTGTCCGCTTGAAGGATGTTGAAGAAGCTCAGCAGAAGATTGTATCTATCATCCGTCGTCTTGAAGATAGTGGTGATATTGTTATTGCTCGTTCTGGTGAAGATGAACTTGTAAGCTAAGTTTATAGAGGATAAAAAGTGGCAAAGAGTGTTTTCCGCCCTGGTGAGGCAAAAGAAATTGAAGATAAGGTAATGTTACCTCTTTTTAAGGATTATTCTCCGGTTGAAGAAGAGGTTGAGGAAGTTGTAGAAGAATACACTGGTCCTACTGCCGATGATTTACGTAAAGAAGCCGAAGCCTTTAAAGTTCAGTGGGAAGCCGAAAAACAGAAAATGCTCCAGGATGCACAGGCGAGTGCAGATGAAGTTTTAAAAAAAGCTGAAGATGCCGCTTTTGCCGAAGTAAAACGTCAGACAGATCAAGCTGCAATTATAAAAGCTGATGCTCAGAACGAAGCTGATTCAATAATTCAAAAAGCAAAAGCAGAAGCTGCACAAATCGTTGCAGATGCACAGGCTGAACGCGAAAAACAAAAAAATGATGCTTATAATGAAGGTTTTGAAGCTGGTCATAAAGATGGCTATGATAAAGGTTCTGCAGAAGTTGACCGTCTCATTGAACGAATGCACAAAATGCTTGATGCTGTAATGCAGCGCCGAGAAGAAATCCTTTCTGATACCGAAAGTCAGATTGTTGAACTTGTAATATTGATGGCTCGCAAGGTTATTAAAATCCTTTCCGAAAATCAGAAAAATGTTATTATGGCAAATACGCTTGCCGCTCTTAAAAAAGTTAAAACTCGTGGTGAAGTTACTTTGCGTGTTAATCTTGAAGATGTAAAACTTACTACCGCAAACGTAGATGAATTTATCAAACATGTTGAAAATATTAAGGGAATTACAATTCTTGAAGATTCTTCGGTTGAACGTGGCGGTTGTATTGTAGAAACAGACTTTGGTGCAATTGATGCAAGAATTTCCAGTCAGCTTACGGAACTTGAAAATAAAATTCTTGAAGTTTCTCCGGTTAAGAATATTAAGCGGAACGATACTCTTACTGCTGCGGAATAGTTATTGGGAGGAAATTAAAAAATGCGTTCTTCCTATACTGGTGAATTTGATTTTACGAAATATCTTGAAAAAGTTGTTGATGCAGAAACTATTCTTTATACAGGTCGTGTTGTTTCTGTTCGTGGTCTTGAAATTGAAAGCGAAGGTCCAAGTTCTGTAATTGGAGAAATGTGTACAATCCGTTTAAGTGACGGTCACAATCTTCTTGCCGAAGTTGTTGGGCTTGAAGGTAAACGTGTAAAACTTACTGCTTTTGGCGATACAAAGGGAATTGAAGTTGGTTGTGAAGTTGTTGCTTCCGGTTCTGTGCTTCAAGTTCCTGTTGGAAAAAATCTTCTTGGACGTACAATCGATGCAACCGGACGTGCCTGTGATGGAATGGGCGAAATTGTTCCAGAAACATATTATCCTGCAGTTGCAAATCCTCCTGATCCAATGAAAAAACTTCCTGTTAATAGACGCGTTCGTACTGGCGTTCGTGCAATTGATTCAATGCTTACGGTTGGTTGTGGACAGCGTCTTGGAATTTTTGCGGGTTCTGGTGTTGGAAAATCTACTTTGCTTAGTATGATTGCGCGTAATACCGATGCTGATGTAAACGTAATCGGTTTAATTGGTGAACGTAACCGCGAAGTTCTGGACTTTATTAACCGCGATTTGGGCAAAGAAGGAATGAAGCGTTCGGTTGTTGTTGTTGCTACAAGTGATCAGCCTTCAATTTGTCGTTTGCGTGCCGCTTATGTTTGTACTGCCGTTGCTGAATATTTCCGTGACCAGGGTAAAGATGTTATGCTTATGATGGATTCTGTAACCCGATTTGCTCATGCTCAGCGTGAAATTGGTCTTGCAAATGGTGAACCTCCTGCTCAAAAAGGGTACCCGCCTAGCGTTTTTGATATGATTCCAAAATTGCTTGAACGTGCCGGAACTAACGACAAAGGTTCAATCACTGCTTTTTATACGGTTTTGGTTGACGGTGACGATATGAACGAACCAATTACCGATAAGGTACGCGGAACTTTGGACGGTCATATTGTTTTAAACAGAAAACTTGCACAGGCATATCATTATCCTGCAATTGATGTTTTGCAGTCGATTTCGCGTCTTTCTAAACGTGTTACAGGCAAACAGACTCAAAAAGCATGTGCTCAGGTGCGAAAATGGATGGCAAGTTATCAGGAAAATGAAACAATGATTACTGCTGGTATTTACCAGAAGGGAAATTCTCCAGAAGTTGATACTGCAATAGAAAAACATCCCGAAATCGAAGCCTTTTTAACTCAGGAAGAATACGAACCTTGTCCTATAAATGAAACTTTGGATAAACTTTCTGCTCTCACTGGAATTGAAATTCCACAGGAAGAATACGTTGAAAATCCTGCCGCTGCAATTCCTTCTACTGCACAGATTGTTGACGAAGCAAAAGCTGCAGTTCCTACTTTAGGTAACTAAATTACATTGGCGGGGTGTTTGTAGAGAATCAATATGAAAAAGTTTGTGTTTGAGCTTCAGAAAATTCTTGAATACCGCGACTTTGAAAAAAAACAGGCAGAAGCGGAACTTGCAAAAGCAATTGCTGTCGAAAACGAAATTAATTCACAACTTGAACAGATTGCTCTTCAATATAAAGCTTCCAAAGACAGTGTAAAAGGCAGTTTTGATTTTAACGATATACTAAGTCATAGCCGTTATGTAAATCTTCTGAATTACCAGAAAGAAGAACTGTTAAAACGCCTGACCGAAGCAAAAATGGTTACAGAACAAAAACGCGAAATCTTAAAAGAATGTATGAAAAAAACAACTGCCCTCGAAAAATTACGAGAGCAGAAACTTGCAGAGTATAAAGAAGCCGAAGCTTACGAAGAAGCTGAATTTATGGATGAACTTGCCACTACACGGCATAGAATGTAATGGCAAAATTCAGATAATTTCTAATATCTGAATGCACTTCCTCCAATAAATTCCCTTATAATTGAACGTGGTGGTACTGCTGTTGGCGGAATTGTAGAGAAGTTTTCCAGGAATTGCAGGAGTCGGCGAGCTTCACCATATTCTTTTTGGTTTGGAGTAACTTGACGCAAAAGTGGAGCGGCGTAAACTCGCAAAACTGCTAATTCGTAATCCAAGGCTGTGTTTAGAACGGCATCTGCATTGTTCTGGAATGGGAAAATATGCAGTTCTTCTCCACGGCGGACACTTGGCCACATTTCTATTGTACCGGCAGCTGGTTTTCCACGGAAATTATTATCGCGTACAATTCGGCGGATAAGGCGGTTATCACTTGTAGAAATTCGGTTGTGATCATCAAGATTCAGCTGGGTGAGGGCGGAAAGATAAATTTTGAATTTAAGTTCTGGCGCAACTTTTGGAGTAAGTTTGTCGTTCAAACCGTGAATTCCTTCCATAATAAGAATTTCGTTTTCCTTTAAAGTCATTTTGTTTTTGTCTTCAAAGTAAGCAGTTCCTGTATGGAAGTCGTAGCTTGGAATAATTATTTCTTTTCCATTAAACAAATCAACAAGTTGATTATTTAAAAGTTCAACATTCAAAGCTTCAAGACATTCGTAATCAGGTTTTCCATCGGCATCAAGCGGAGTTTTTTCGTGACCAAGATAGTAGCAGTCAAGACTTATAACTTTTGGAACGTAGCCCATAGCCTGTAATTCAAGAGCAAGTTTTTTTGCAGAAGTTGTTTTTCCCGAAGAAGAAGGTCCTGCAATCAAAACTACACGAACTGTTCCTTTTTGAACAATTTGAGATGCAATTTTTGAAATATTTTTCTGCTGGTAAATTTCGGTGATTTCAATAAAATCGTTGATTTTTCGGTTTGTAATCAGTTCATTCAAAGAAGCCGCAGAAGTTACGTTCATGCGTTTTCCCCATTCTTTGTACTTGCTGTAAATTTCAAAAAGTTTTGGCTCATCTTTAAAATCCATAAGTTTTTCTGGATCTGAAGATTTAGGGAATCGAAGTAAAAAGCCTTCGCCATATTTTTTTAGTTCAAATGTTTTTAAAACTCCTGTAGAAAGAACAAGCGGACCAAAATACAAATCTGAAAAATCACCAATGGAATTGATTTTAATTGTTGGTGTACAGTTGAACTTAATTTGCTTGCGGGTTTCTTTAAGTCCAAGTTTTTCAAAAAGTGCTGCAGCTTCTTCATAAGGAATATCTTCCGTTGTGATTGGAATATCCTTTTTTACAAGAGCTTTCATTTCGTCAGAAAGGGCAGTAATATCTTTCTCGGTGATATCATCGGCATCTTCAAGGGTATAATAATATCCGTGACCAAGGCTGTGTCCAACAAGGAGCCGAGCCTTTGGAAAAAGATTGTGTGCGGCAGCTGCAAGAAGAAGACAAAGTGAACGTCTGTAAACCGAAGCTCCAATTTTTGAATTACTGAGAATTGCTTCAATTTTGCAGGAATAGGTAAGCGGTTTATCCAACGGACAAATTTCGTTATTTACTAAAACTGCGAAAATATCTTTTACTGGAATGCCGAATTCATTTAAAAGTTCATAGACTTGAGTTCCGGCTGGAGTATCTTTTTTTGAAATTTCTTTGTTATCTTTTATAAATGTGATGTTGATGTTTTTCATAAAATACCTCTCAGAAAATCATTTATATAGTAGATTTTATAATTATAATATGGAAAACTTAGATTTTCAAAGTTTTTTGTGTAATATTGAATATTTTTTTTTATTGTGGTAAATTATTCTAATAAGATTGTATTTTAAATTATAAGGAGTTCCTAATGTCAGGACATAGTAAGTGGGCCACCATTAAACATGCAAAAGGTTTGGCCGATGCAAAACGTGGTAAGATTTTTACAAAATTCATCAAGGAAATTTCTATTGCAGCACGTATGGGCGGTGGTGATCCAAACGCAAACCCTCGTCTTAGAACTGTAATCATCAAGGCTCGTGCAGCAAACATGCCAAAAGATAACATTGAACGTGCTATCAAAAAGGGTACTGGTGAAGACGGTGGAGCAGCATACGAAGAATATCTCTACGAAGGATATGCTCCTGGTGGAGTTGCTGTAATGGTTGAAGTTCTTTCTGATAACAAGAACCGTGCAGCTGCTGACGTTAAAAATATTTTTGCTAAGAACGGTGGAAACCTTGGAACTTCTGGTTCAGTTTCTCGTATGTTCCAGCGCAAAGGTACAATCGAACTTGATGCTGAAAAAGTAAACGAAGATGAAGTAATGGAAGTTGCTTTGGAAGCTGGTGCTGACGATATCGTAAACGAAGACGGAGTAATCACTGTAACAACAACTCCAGATGCATTTACTGCTGTTGCTGAAGCTCTTCAGGAAAAAGGATATGAAACACTTTCTGCTGATGTAGGAATGGTTCCAGATGCTTACACTCCAGTTGATAAGGATACTGCTGCAAAAGTACAGCGCCTCATCGACCGTCTTGAAGACAACGACGATGTTCAGAACGTATACCACACAGCTGAATATCCAGATGACTTCGAACCAGAAGAATAAGAATAGCAACTGCGTTAAAAAAAATTGCGTAAACGTGGAGCAACTTTTTAGCAGTTACTTCTTTTTGATTTGAAGTTTTATAATCCGCTCGGTTTGGGCGGATTTTTTTTTGTGAATACGTATGGGCAAGCGATGGGAGCCACGCCGGAGGCGGCCGCTTAGCGGCTGGAGCGAAAGCGGAATGGCGGACGTAGCGACCCGAACAAAGTGAGGGATGCCTCCTGTGATTAATGAAAATAAAGAATTTAATTCTTTGCCGGGAAACGAAAAATCTGAAAATTCTCAAAATGGGGCTTTTTTAGCGACAAAACAAAAAAAAATTCGTCGTGTTCTTGGAATTGACCCGGGGCTTGCAAATACAGGTTTTGGTGTTGTGGATTTTTGTGATGGTCGCTACAGAATGGTTAGTTATGGCTGTATTACAACAAAAAGTGAGCAGCCTCATGGTGAACGGCTTTTAACAATTTATTCAAGGCTTTGTGCCGTAATAGATGAATTCCGTCCCGATGAAGCTGGAATGGAAACTTTGTATTTTGCGAGAAATGTTTCTTCTGCAATGGGGGTTGCTGAAGCTCGTGGTGTTGTTTCTCTTTGTCTTGCCCAGCATAATATAAAACTTGGTGAATATACGCCGAATCAGATAAAGCAGGCTGTAACTGGGACCGCTTCTGCAGATAAAGAACTTGTTCAGCGCTATGTAAAAATTCTTTTGGGGCTAAAAACTGAACCAAAGCCTGACCATGCTGCTGATGCTCTTGCGGGTGCTATTACTCATTTGCATTTTTGTGGTGTAAGATAGGGTAAAAACCCTTAATAATCATTGTTCTATTAAAAACTCTTTTCTTCTGCTTGGATATATATTATCATTTATAGTTATGAATAAATCAGATTTGAAGCGCAATTTTTGGATGCTCGACGGTCGTTTTGCAAAAAAGGGATATGACTGGTGGTGGCACAATTTTACTGCTGTGAACGAGCGTACCGGTGAAGAACGTGCTTTTTTTATAGAATATTTTACTTGTAATCCGGCTCTTGCAAATGCG
>JAILCM010000248.1 GCA_024680155.1 Treponema sp. | reverse complement strand
ATATGCATCATGTTGCAGCCACCACAAAGTCCATAATATTTACAAGGCGGTTCAACGCGGTGTGGAGAAGGTTCAATTATATTTAAAATTTCTGCATTGTCATAATCATTTTTGTGCTGTACTATATTTATAGAAAGTGTTTCATCCGGCATGGTATAAGGAATAAAAACTGTTTTTGACTCGATTTTTGCAATCGTATTTCCGCCGAATACTGTTTTTTCTGTTTTTACTGTTGCTGTATCCATACTTTTTATTTTACCATAAAAGCAAGTGTTTTGTCATTTGTACATAATTTTTGTCCGGGCATTTTATATATGGACTTTTGGAGGAACTTATGCAGCATAAAAATTTTTATTTTAAAACAAGCGATGGTTTTGAACTTTGGGTAAACCGCTGGGAACCTGATGCTGACGTTGAAATTAAAGGATTGGTTCAGCTTCATCATGGACTTGCAGAACATGCGCTGCGTTATGACCGTTTTGGTACAATTCTTGCCGAAAATGGATATGTTTTAAATGCTTATGATATGCGCGGTCACGGACAAACTGCCGAAAATGCAGAAAAAAATGGAACTGGTATTTTTGGAAAACTTGCAGAAAAAAAAGGATTTGATGTAGTTGTTCAGGATTTGAATGAAGTAATTGAAGGTTTGAAGAAGGATTTTCCTGGCAAAAAAGTGATTTTGTTCGGTCATTCGTTCGGTTCTTTTGTAAGCCAGGGATTTATAGAAAATTTCAGTGACAAAATTGATGCGTGTGTACTTTCGGGAACTGCTGGTCCACGCGGGCTTATGGTTGCTGGCGGTTCTGTTGTAGTAAATTTCCTTTCACTTTTTATGAATAAAAATAAACCTGCAAAGCTTTTTGATAAAATTGCCTTTGGTTCTTACAATAAAAAGGTTGCTAATCCAAAAACAAAAAATGACTGGCTTTCTGCAAACGAAGCTAATGTTGCAATGTACCAGCAGGATAAATGGTGTGGTTTTGTGCTTACCGCTTCATTCTTTAAAGATATGATGTACGGTCTTAGAAAAATTCATAAATCAGCTGCAATCAAAAGTATCCGAAAAGATTTACCGGTTTTGTTTATCTACGGCGAAGATGACCCTGTTGGTGATTACGGAAAATCAATCAATAAACTTTACGAAATCTACAAAGCCAACGGCATGACCGACGTAAGCTTAAAATCATACCCAGGTGACCGCCACGAACTCCTGAACGAAAACGACAAAGAAGTTGTAGAACGCGACGTACTAGATTGGATTGGAAAAAGATAGAATATATCTTTATAATGCGGAAGCCTTTGTATAAATTTTCTCTACTATCTTGACTTCTAATCCCAATTAGTCATATTATGCTACCATTGTGTTATTTCGTTATGGGACTGATTCAAGGGGAAAGCTTGTAAAAAAAGCTGTTGTCTACACAAAGTCAGAACACTTGATTTCAATTGATCGGATAGACCCAGACGCACTCCAGATAATAAACCGTTTGCGGGATGCTGGATTTACTGCCTATATTGTTGGCGGAGCAGTCAGAGATTTGATTGTTGGGAATACTCCGAAAGATTTTGATATTGTTACAGATGCAACCCCTTCGCGCATAAAACGTATATTTAGAAATTCTCGCATAATCGGCCGAAGATTCCGTCTTGTTCATGTAGTTTTTGGCACCAAAATTTTTGAAGTTAGTACATTCCGCTCAAATGCAGAAGGTTCAGTTGGAAATGATTTTGGAACAATTGAACAGGATGTAATGCGCCGTGATTTTACTTTAAATGCACTTTATTACGATCCGATTCAGGAACAGATAATCGATTACGTTGGCGGAATGCGTGATATTAAAAAGCATGTTCTTCGTCCTGTAATCCCTATGGAATCAATTTTTGTAGAAGATCCTGTTCGTATGCTCCGTGCAATCAAATATTCTGCGACAACTCACGCAAGAATGTCGTTTGCACTGCGCCATAAAATCCGTAATTCAGCAGCTCTTTTGGGACAGGTTTCGCCATCACGTCTTACAGAAGAAATGCTCAAAATTATTAACAGCGGGCATTCTGCAGAAATTATTTCCGAAGCTTTGGATACTGATTTGTACATGTACCTTCAGCCGGCCGCAGCTGCAATGATTTACGAAAAAAAAGATGTAGAACAAAGCTACATGGAAAATCTTATAAAACTGGATGACCTTTCTAAAAATCATCCTGATGTTCGTCTTGGAAAAAAACTTTATTTTCTTTTATATGATTTTGTTGCAAGCCTTACCGACTGGAAAAAAGAAGTTTTGGAAACTGTTCCTGCTTCTGAATTATATGCCCGTACATGGAAAGAATGCCGCAATTTTGTACTTCCAATGAATCCGCAGAGAAGGGAACTGGAATTTGCAGTAAAAGATGTTTTGACAAATCTTGGAGTTTCATTCCGTCAGCCAGGTTCAAAAAAACAGGCTAAAGCTGAAAATGGCACTGGAGCTGGCTCTGCAAATGCAAACGGAACTTCTGCAAATGGTGAACCTCGCAAAAAGGCTAAAAAGAAATCAAAAAATAAAAAGAAAAAGAATGCTGTTGAAGATAAAGCAAAAGAAAATGCTGAAATCAAAAAGCTTGTAAAAGAGCCGCAGCCTAATTCTATCAGTTTGAAAGATGAGCCGATGCAAGCGAATGCTTAATTGAAGCAATTTTTTCTGAATCAGAAAGCTTTTCCGATTTTTTTGGGTTCAAATCTGATTCATCATATTCTTTTTTGTCTTTTAAAGCGTCAGTTTTTTGTTTCTTAAAATCAAAATTTTCAGCGTTCTCGGTTTTTGTGATTTTATCAATAACGATGCTAACTTCTTCAATCAAAATTCCAGTGAAAGTTTCAATTTTATCGATTATGTATTGCTGCAGACGGTGGATTTTTCCTGTAAGTTGAGTGCCGAACGGAACATCAACGGTAATAATGAGCCTGTAACCGCGGGCATTCGTCTTAATCGTGATTTTTTTGATTTTTACATCCGGCGAACATTCTTCTACACAATGCATGACCATTTGTGTAAGGGCTGCTTCCGAAATTTCTACGCGTCCTTTTTTTGAAAATTCCGGCTGAACTACCGATTTTTCAATCATTTTGCCAGTTTTTACCGGATTTTTCTTAAAAAAACGACCTTTCTTAAAAAAGTCCTGAATGGAACTTGAAAAAATCTGAGGATAATTGCGTTTTACTTCGATTGACGGAACTGGAATTACGTGTTTACCTTCAACCTGTCGCGACTTTATTGCTTTTTCAATTTCTTCTTGAGTTGAAATTTCTTCAATATGAATGATTTTTGACGGCTGCGGAAGCTGGAGACGCATTGCAATTTTTGAAACCATCTTTTCCGAAGTTCCAAGAATCAGGATTTTTTTGATGTGGCTTTTTCTTAAAACTTTTGCAACATTATCACGGTGTTCTTTATCATCAAAAAGGGCGGCTCTGACTGCACCCATGTATGTTTTTTCTCTTTTAGCTGAATGACCTGCAAGAATTTTTTCGTCTTCAATCAAAAGTCCGTCGTCAATGATTGCATGAATTCCGTAATCTTCTGCAAGGAGCTTTGAGCGGAAGCTTTTTCCGGTTCCACTTTCTCCAACAAGTGCATAAACTGTAATCGGTTTGAATTTTTGAAGTACTATATCGAAAAAATTAGCATTTTGCATGAAAGATATTATAGCACGAATAATTGAAAAATTGTCGATTTTGAAATATATTTTTTATAAATTTTATAAAAAGGAGAGATAGAATGAAAAAGTTATTTTCTAAATCTATTGTTGCTTTAATTATTTCTACGGTTATTTTTCAATTATCGGTTTTTGCTCAGTCAAAAAATTCGCCAAAAATTGGTGACAAAGGCCCAGGTGGTGGAACAATCTTTTACATATATGGAAGAACTGCCTATGAATGTGCTGATC
>JAILCM010000244.1 GCA_024680155.1 Treponema sp. | reverse complement strand
ATTATAACTGATTAATTTTTCCGGTCAACCTGCAACACAACGAACAATCTTAATTTTTTTTCCAATTTTTTTAATTTGACTTCCGCTTTTCGTAATTTTACGCCTATATTATATATAGAAAATATTTTTACGTTTTCTCCCACCATTTTTTTAGGGGCAATCCCAAAAAGGAGAAAACATGACATTCAAAAACCGAAAATACAAAGATTCAGTCTTTACAGATTTATTCGGGAGCGACAGAGACGGAAAGAAAAACTTTCTTGATTTATATAACGCACTTTCCGGGAAGATTACAAACTGGAAGAAGTCAGTCTTGAACGCAAGATTATAGAGCAATCGCTTTATAAAACATTCAATAACGACGTAAGCTGGGAAATTGACGGCAAACTGATTGTTTTAGTGGAACATCAATCTACTGTGAATGAAAATATGCCGTTGCGCTGCCTTGAATATGTTACGCGTATTTACGAAGGCATAGTTCCAACCAAAGAGCGCTATGCCGAAAAGGTATACAATCTTCCTAATCCAGATTTTTATGTCGTATACGTTGGCAAAAAAGAACAGCCGTTAGAAAAAGAACTGCGGCTTTCTGATGCATTTTATACAAAGGATGGAAGCAAACTTGAACTTGTTGTAAAAGTTAAAAATTGCTCCGACTCAAAATTGTTGCCGCTTGTAAAAAGTTGTGATATTCTAAAACAGTATTGCCAGTTTATTGAAATCGTAGAAAAAAATTACAACAGGCTTTTTCCAAAGAGGTCGTTCAAAAAGGCAATAGAGCAAGCGATGTCTCAAGGAATCCTAACCGATTACCTTGACCGAAAATCGCGGGAGGTCATAAATATGCTGTGTGCTAAATATGATTATAAAATGGACATTGCTGTAAAACAGGAAGAAGCCAGAGAAGATGGAAGACAAGAAAAAGCTATAGAAGCTGCAAAAAATGCAATAGAACTTGGGCTTACAACTGAACAAATTATGAAAATAACAGGGCTTCCACAAGATCAAATCAAGGAACTTGTAAAAGAAGAATATATTTAGCGTTCAAAAACCTTGCGGCCGTCTATAAACAAAACATGAACTTTGCCAACAAGTTTTCGTCCATCAAATGGAGTTGCTTTTCCTTTTGAGCAGAACATTCTGGAATCGACAGTCCATTCTTCATCCGGGTCAAAAAGTGTTAAATCGGCATCGTAACTGGCTTTTAAAAGCCCTTTCTGTAAGCCAAGAATTCGAGCAGGATTAGCGGACATCAGCTGGCTCAACTTTCGCGGATTAAACTGATTATCTTTTACCAGAACTTTATTACAAACTCCGAATGCAGTTTCCAATCCTGTAAAACCTGGAGAACCGGCCGCTTTATCATCCAGAGTATGAGGTGCATGGTCGGTAGAAATTACATCGGCAGTTCCATCACGTAAAGCTTCTATCAATGCAATTCTATCTTCTTCGGAACGCAAAGGAGGATTTACAAGAGCGCGAATCAAAGGTTCATCGGTTCCACAAAGTGCCAGATGATGTGGAGTAACTTCGCAGGTAACATCAAAACCGCTTGTTGCACGTCTTTCCGGGTAAAAATCTTTATCTTCTTCAAAAGCATCGTAAGCGGCATCAGAAATTTCTGCGGCAACGTCAGCTTCTTCATCCATAAGACGATTTTTTGCTTCACGAACAAAATCAATTGAATTTGCTGTACTTATATGACAGATATGAACATGACAGCCCGCATTTTTTGCAAGCATAATATTACGGATTGTTGCCGTATCTTCCGCAAGAGCTAAAAGTTCATTTGCTTTTGTAAGATTCTGGTCAATCTGTTCAATTGCATCTTCATCGGCATCATCAAAATCATCATCGCTACCCCATGCAGAAAGTCCACAAGTTTTCATAATATTGAGTGCTTCTGCGCGGTAAGGTCGAGCCTGCTGAGCAAGGGTTGGATCTTCACTGTGGCAGCTTACAATCACACCTTTTTTTGCCGCTTTTGACATTGCTTCTAACATTACGGAAGAAGAAAGCACATCACGGCCATCTTCGGTAATAACAGGAATATAAGCGCGGTCAATTGTATCAAGATGACCTGTATCCTGACCTTCAAAATTTTTTGTAAGACTGACGGTTTGAAATAAATGTGTAAGCCCGATTGCAGCCGCTTCCCGTTCAATTTTCATGGCAAGTTCAGCAGAAGAAACTACCGGATTTGTATTTGGCATTGCAACTACAGTTCCGTAACCACCAGCCGCCGCCGCATGAAGTCCTGAATCCAAATCTTCTTTTTCGGTTTGACCTGGGTAGCGGAAATGAACGTGCATATCAATAAAAGCGGGAGTTACAGTAAGGCCTCGCGCATCGTAAAGTTCAAGTTTACAATCTGTGTTGCAGCCGTCTTCTGTAAGAACTGAATTTGCCAGTGCCGATGCAGTTTCGGGTGAAGTAAAATAACCTTGAAAAACAGCCCTGATTCTTCCATCCAGAATTAAAACTGCTCCCGGAGTGTCCATACTT
The DNA here is from genome assembly GCA_024680155.1 of Treponema sp. Taxonomy (GTDB): domain Bacteria; phylum Spirochaetota; class Spirochaetia; order Treponematales; family Treponemataceae; genus Treponema_D. The sequence continues at coordinate 523 of JAILCM010000244.1, read as the reverse complement.
TCATCAAGAAGTCGTGAATTATAAATCAGAGTTGCTTTTGTCATAATTACATCCTTATTTGCGCGTTCTATCCGCTACAAGTTTATTTTTTGTGATTACCTGCTACATAAAGAGTATCGCAATATTCGCAGCGGTAAAGTCCTTTTTCTTTATTTACAAGAATAAAAGTTGGTTTTACATAATGTTCAGTCTGTGTAATACAACGCGGATTACTGCAATTGAAAACTCCCTGAACGCGGCTTGGAAGTTCCATCGTAATTTTGCGTACGATTTTTTCATCTTTTATGATATTCACGCAGATATCAGGGTCGATGAAGCCAAGCACCGAATAATCAATGTCGATTATGTTGTCGATTTTGATGATATCTTTTCTTCCTGATTTTTCGGAAGCCACGTTCTGAATTAAGCAGGAAGTAAAAGGCGCTGTATGAAGTCCTAACCATTCGTAAATTTTCCAGCCGCTTCCTGCGTGGATGTGGTCAATAACCAAGCCATTTTTTATAGTGTTTACATTAAGCATTTT
>JAILCM010000200.1 GCA_024680155.1 Treponema sp. | reverse complement strand
GACAATTACAGAAAAAATCTGGAAGCGTATCTTCTTGAATTGGACGGAATTGATTTTGAATTCCAGGGAATTGCAGATAAAGCCCAGAATAAAACTTTAATTTTCTGCGACCGCTTTCCGTTCCGCTATTTTACCAACGATTACGGATTTTCTTACTATGCAGCAATTCCAGACTGTTCCAAGCAAACCGAAGCAACTCCTGAATCGCTTGATTTTCTTGCAAAAAAGATTGACGAACTTGGTGTAAAAGCGGTATTTAAAATTGACGGTTCAAATGAAAAAATGGCACGTGCGGTAATAAAAAATTCTTCAAATAAATTCTGCGATATTGTTACACTGGATTCAATGCAAACAACCTCATTGCGAGCCGCATTTGAAGGAAAAACCTATACATCCACCATGCGCAAAAATATTGAAGAATTAAAAAAAGCACTGAACTAAAAAAAAATGTCATTATCGGGCCTGTCCCGGTAATTAAATAGGAATAAAAATGGCACAATTAACTTGCGAAAACCTTACTTTAGGCTACGCTTCAAACATCATATTAAAAGACTTGAATTTTCAGGTGAACAAAGGAGATTATCTTTGCATCGTCGGCGAAAACGGTTCCGGCAAAACCACTTTAATGAAAACTCTTCTGCGTCTTATAAAACCAATCAGCGGAAAAATTACTTTTGGAGACGGACTTATTCAAGATGAAATCGGCTACCTTCCGCAGCAAACTGACGTTCAAAAAGATTTTCCGGCTTCGGTTTACGAAATTGTACTTTCCGGCTGCCAGTCTCGTTGTGGAAAACGTCCGTTCTATAATAAGAAAGAAAAACAACTTGCGCTTGCAAATATAGAAAAAATGGGAATTAGTCACCTAACAAAACGCTGCTACCGCGAACTTTCGGGCGGACAACAGCAGAGAGTTCTTCTAGCCCGAGCTCTTTGTGCAACTCAAAAAATGCTGCTTTTGGATGAACCGGTTTCTGCGCTCGACCCAGATGTTACCGAAGAAATGTACGCGCTTATAAAAAGTCTTAACGAAGAAGGCATTACAATCATCATGATTTCGCACGATGTTCAGGCAGCACTAAATTATGCAACACACATTCTTCATATTGGAGAAAATATCTTTTTTGGAAAGAAGGAAGATTATAAACAGCTATGATAGAAACTTTAGTTCAATATTTTTCATTTCCGTTTGTCCGCTATGCATTTATAGTAGGATTTTTGATTTCGGTTTGTTCATCGCTTTTGGGCGTAACACTTGTTTTAAAAAGATTTTCGTTCATTGGGGACGGACTTTCTCACGTTGCATTTGGAGCAATGTCGGTTGCGGCAGTTTTAAATTTTACAAATCAGACTTATCTTGTGCTGCCGGTTACCATAATCAGCGCAATTCTTCTATTAAAAACCGGTTCCAAAACAAAAATTAAAGGTGACGCAGCCGTTGCAATGATTTCTGTGGCATCTCTTGCATTGGGCTACCTTTTGATGAATGTTTTTTCAACCTCGGCAAATGTTTCGGGAGATGTTTGCAGCACACTTTTTGGTTCTACTTCAATCTTAACTTTAACAAAGGGTGAAGTCTGGCTTTGTACCGGGCTTTCTACTGCAGTAATTATTGCCTTCATCATTTTTTACAACAAAATTTTTGCAGTAACTTTTGACGAAAATTTTGCACAGGCAATCGGAACTCATGCTTCAATTTACAATCTTGTAATCGCAATCATCATAGCAGTAATAATCGTACTCGCAATGAATCTTGTCGGCTCACTTTTAATTTCCGCTTTAATCATCTTCCCTGCCCTTTCTGCAATGAGGATTTTTAAAAGTTTCCGCTCGGTTACAATCTGTTCGGCAGTACTTTCGTCAATTTGTTCAATTTCAGGACTTTTGATTTCAATTTTAGCAGGAACTCCGGTTGGTTCAACAATTGTTGCAGCAGATTTGGCAGCTTTTCTAGTTTGCACTTTAATCGGCTTAATAGTAAAATAAAAATATGAAAAAAATAGTGTTTTCGGTATCAATTTCAGTTTTGATTTTTTCTTTTCTGATGATTTCGTGCTCGCCAAAAAAGAACGCAAATTCAGAATATATAATTCAGGGCATTGAAGAAACGACACTTCCAACTCAAGAAGAACTTTTGGAACAGGTGACCGCAAAGGACATAAACGCGTCACAAAACAAAGCCGATTCCAAAAAAAGTTCCGGCACTCAAAAAAGCTCAATCGAAAAACCAGACCTTGATCTTACAAAAATGTCTGCCACAATGATTTACGCCGAAGTTTTTAACATGCTGATTGAACCCGAAAATTACATAGACAAAATCTTAAAAATGAAAGGCAATTTCCAGGTTTTTACAAACGAACAAAACACAGAACGATATTATGCCGTCGTAATTCAAGATGCAACCGCCTGTTGCCAGCAAGGAATTGAATTTATATGGGCCGGCGACCATGCTTACCCACAAGATTACCCAAAAATCGGCCAGGAAATTACAGTTACAGGTTCGTACAAAGTTGCCTACACGCAGGATGATTTGGAGTATCACTTTTTGCTCGCGGATAGAGTGGAATGGTAGGTGTTAGTTTTTAGGTGTTAGGTGTGTAAGCTCGTTGGCGGGCGTTGTTCAATTTGACTAGAGAGAGTATGTGATGAAAAAGAACTTTTTTGTATTAATTTTGATGATTTGTTCCGTTTTTTGTTTTGCGGAGGAAAATCAAGGGGCGGAAAAGTCAACTTTAACTGACGAACAGATTGTGGTGTTTCAAAGATATCTTGGGGAAATTGT
>JAILCM010000197.1 GCA_024680155.1 Treponema sp. | reverse complement strand
CAAAATCTTTTTCGGCTTTTGTAAGATTTTCTTCTTCGCGCTCAATTTTCTGGTCAAGTCGGTCTACATCGGCTGTTAAATCAGAAATAAAGTTTTTTACACCAACCGTTTTTTCTTTTGTAAGTTCACCTTCACGAATTTCGCGAACTAAGTTTTCGAGCTGACGGCGGCTGTGAACAAGAAAATCGTGCATTTCCTGCTGATGACCTTTTTTAAGTTCATTTTCTTTTCGGCGGATTCCAAGTTCACGTTCTTTAAGGCGGTCAGATTTTTCCAAAAGTTCTGCATTCTGACGATTAGTTTTTTCTATAATTTTATCAAGTTCAATATGTTTTTTGCTTAAGCCCTGAATCAATTTTGAAACATCAGCCTGCTCTGCGGCAATATATTTTCGAGCACCTTCTACAATTGCAGGTGCAAGTCCTGATTTTTGTGCAATATCAAGTGCATGACTTTCACCTGGAACTCCCATCAAAAGCCGGTACGAAGGAGAAAGCGTGTCTGCATTAAATTCTACCGACGCATTTACGCAGGAAGGATTTGTATATCCGTAATTTTTTAGAACGCCCATATGGGTTGTAACAAGTACAAAAGATTTTTTTTCTATCAAAGTGTCCAGAACCGACATTGCAATTGCAGTTCCTTCCTGAGGGTCAGTTCCGCTTCCAAGTTCATCCAAAAGAATAAGTGAGTTTGAATCAGCACCTTCTGTGGCAGTTGCAATATTTTTCATGTGACCGCTAAAAGTTGAAAGGCTCATATCAAGACTCTGACTGTCGCCAATATCGGCAAAAACATTTGAAAAAACTGGCAAACGGCTTCCATCACTGCAAGGAAGAGGAATTCCTGCCTGATTAAGCATTGCAAAAAGCGCAAAAGTTTTAAGAGTAACGGTCTTTCCACCGGTGTTCGGGCCTGTAATTATAAGAACACGCTTACCGTCCATAAAACGAACATCAATTGGAACGGCTTTTTCTCCCAAAAGTGGATGACGGGCCTTTAAAATTATCGGCGGTTCATGTTTTGAATAAGCTGGGAACGTACAATTATGTTCGATTCCCCAGCGGGCCGCAGCACAGGTTCCATCCAAAAGGCACATTACAGGAAGAGCTGTCTTAAAAAGCGGAATTGAACTTTGAAGGCTTGCGGTTAATTCTGTAAGAATCTGCTTTATTACCTGCAAAAGCTCACTTTCTTTTTGAATAAGTTCATTTGAACAGCGCACGGCATCTTCCGGTTCAACATAAACTGTATGTGCAGTCTGACTAACTTCGTGAATAATTCCTGGAATTCTGTTTTGCTGACTTGCTTTTACTGCAAGAACCTGACGACCGTTTCGCAAAACCGGAACGTTACTTTCCAAAATGCCGCTGAACTTCTGGTTAGAAATAAAGCCCTGCATGATTGTTTTGATTTTTGAATTAAGGCTTGCAATTTCTTTACGGATTGCGGCAATTTCCGGAAGGTCCCGAAGTTCTCCGTCGGGTGTGATTACGCGGAAAATCTTTTTTTCGGTTTCAGAAAAGTCTGGAATAAGGGCAGTTTGTTCGGGCAACAGTTTTAGCTGCAAGTCTGTTTGATGAAGCTGAACGGCCTGCTGAACCTTCTTAGCGCTGAGTACGAACTGCCCAAGAGCTGCACCCTGTTCAAGCGTAAGGGCGGCTCCTGTTGTATGAATAATTCCTGTAAGACCTGCAATCGGTTCCCAAAAAGAAATTGGGCTTGTGCGGCAGGTTGAAAGATAACTTGTCCATTCACGGCTAAGATTTTTTAAGTGTTCAATTTGAGCAACATCGGTGAACGGTTCTCGTTCTAAAAAAGCATTTTTTCCTTCTAAAGAAACACAAAGAGATGCCACGTCATCGCGGATGCGGTAAAAATCAATTTCGGTAAGAGTTTTTTTGTCCATAAAAATCTAATCGCACCAGCTGCCGGTTCTGATTTCTTCGCTTATTCTGTACCAGCTGTCGTAGCGTTCTTCGGTGATTGTTCCATCTTCTACGGCTTTTTTTACGGCACAGTCAGGTTCAGAAATGTGATGGCAGTTCATTCCAAATTTGCATTTTCCAACAAACGGCGCAATTTCTCTAAAATAAAGTGCAAGGTCATCAGCTTCAATGTCATCCAAAACAAAGCGGCGGATTCCCGGAGTATCGATTATATCAGCTTTGCGGCCTTTTATTCCATCCATTAAAGATTCGTTCAAAGTAAGATGAATCAACGTACCTTTTGTTGTTGTGTGGCTTCCGCGGCCATATTTTTTAGAAAGGCTTCCGGTTTTTAAAACAATGGAATTATCCATAACGTTGATTAAAGAAGATTTTCCAACGCCGGAATGTCCTACAAAAGCAGTCAATTTATCTTCCAAAAGTTCCGCAAATTCTGTCATACCTTCGCCGGTTTTTGCAGAAATGCGCATTACTTTATAGCCCAAATCTTCCCAAATTTTAAGACGGCGTTCAATTTTTTCAAATTCTTCCATACGACCGTCAGTTTGCATAACTTCGGCTAAATCCCACTTGTTGCAAACAATAATCGGCATAATTCCCTGATGTTCAGCCTGAGCCAAAGCACGGTCTGTAAAACGCGGACGGAAAGGTGGTTCATCTGGAGTAGTAACCAGAATCAGATAATCAAGATTACTTGCCAGAAGCTGCGGACATCTGCCTTTTACATTCCAACGCAAAAATGTATTTTTCCGTGGCTCAATAGAAAGAATTTGAGCTTTTGAATCATTAAGCGGGTCAATTTCGCATTCAACAACATCACCCGGAGCAATCGGATTATAAAATTCCTTGTCTGATTTTATAACTTTGCCCTTAATTGTACAGTTGCGCAAAATTCCATCATCACATTCAACAGAAAAAGTATTGTTTGTACCAGCAATAACCGTGCCTTTCAATTTTCATCCTTAATTTTTGTCAAAATTTTTGCAGGGATATACCCAAATGTAACTATAATTTAATCTTTATGCCCACAAAAGCCACAAAACTATAGCAGAAGAAGCCGTCGTCAATATTGTAAACGGAACTGCAACTTTTATCCATCCATCAAAATTCATTGGATAGCCTTCTTTTTTTACAATTCCCATAGAAACCACATTTGCACTTGCTCCAAAAGGAGTTAAGTTACCACCAAGACAGCTTCCAACTAAGAGCGCAAACATAAACAGTTCCGGTGCAAGTTCCATATTCAACGCAAGAGATTTTGCAACAGGAAGCATTGCAATAATATAAGGAACATTGTCTACAAATCCGCTTATAATTACAGAAACCGCAAGAATAATGATGAAGCCGACAATTTTTGAACCGCCCGCAAGCTTTGCAAGAACGCCCGCAAAATCTTCAAGCAGACCAACTTCCTGAATTGCACCAACAACAACGAAAATTCCAAGCAGGAAGAAAATCGTTTCCCAGTCAAGTTCTTTTATAAGCGTCCAGACTTCATCTTTCTGCTTTTTCTGGTTTAAAACATACCACAAAATGCCTGTAAATCCAAGACAAAGAACGTAAAGTCCGCTCAAATAAGCAAAATCAGTTTGAATAAACGAAAGTCCCGCAAGACCAAAAATCATTACAAGAAGAAGAATGAATGGGAACCACGAAATTACAACAGTACGCTCAACTTCAATTTTGTTTTTACCAACTTTTGCAAAAAATCCGTAAAAATAAAGGCTTCCAACCAAAAGTCCTGCCTGAATTATAAAGAAAATTGAAAGTGTCCCATTATGAACAAAGAAGTCGTTAAAGTTGTAACCTGAAACACTCGCAAAAATCATGGATGGAGGATCGCCGACAAGAGTTGCAGTTCCTTCAAGATTGCTCATAACCGCAAGACCAATCATAAAATAGGTAGGATTAATCTTTAATTTGCGGCACAAAGCAAGAGCGATTGGAGCCATAACCAGAACTGTAGCAACGTTTTCTACAAAAATAGAAATAATTCCAGTCATTATAAGGATTAAAACCATTGCAACACCGGTAGAACGGCTTTTATTAACGATTGCATCTGCAATTCGCGCTGGAACTTTTGAATAAATGAACAAGGAAGCAATAATCATACTTCCAAGGTAAATCATTATTACGTTCCAGTTTATGATTTGTCCAAGTGAATGCCAGAGTGCGTAAAAATGGTCACCAAAAGAAAAGGCTCCCGACACAGACGATTGAACTGCTTCAGCCGCCACAGTCTCTGCCCCGCCCGCATTTGGCAAAATAAAAATCGCATTTGGAAAAATGATTCCAAGCGTAACAACAATAACAGCCGCAGCCGTAGTAAACCAAACTTTTTTATCCTGAAAAGCAATTACAAGCCCGTACATTACAACGGCAAGTCCAAGAATAACCCATTTTAGGATTTCTGTTTTTTCCATAACATGGAAAATGTAGCATAAAGGGGAGAAAAATTCTACTTGTAGGGATAAAATGGGTCCCAACCACAGGGATTCCGTATTATAAACATATATTCAAAAAAACTGATTTCCAATCACGGTCTCGTGGTTCAAAACCGCGCAATAATGCGCTACATGCTGTTTGTGGTATAGAAACTATTTAATGCCGCTAAGCGGCACCACAAACAGAATGTTTTTGTCCCACGATCCGTTCCTTCACATCAGTTTTTTACCTACAAAATTTTTAATACGGACCCCCTGAACTTGTATTTTATAAATAGATTTTATTAAAAAATTGGCTTCTGGTCACTTAGAGAGCTCCCTAACGCCAGTTTTAATTTAAAATATTTATAATCCTCCCTTTTGACTCTTATGATTTGATTGTACACGGGGCGCCCGAGCGTGGAGCGGTGCGTTAGCAGCCCGTAAGGGCCGTCCGTAGGTAAGCCGCGGAAAGCGAGTTGTGGGTAAGATGGCGCCGGAAAATCTGAAAACTATTTATATAGAAGAAAAATTGTCGGGATTTTTGCAAGGTCGGGAAGAGGGGCTTTTTTCCACTGCTCGACGGTTTGGGTGCGGATGTATTCCTGCTCGGTTGTAATGCCGGATGCAATGCAAAGTTTTGTTTGAGGGCGCAGATTTTGGAGGATTGTTTCTACCATTTTTTGATTGCGATACGGAGTTTCTATAAAAAGTTGAGTTTGATTTTCGTTATAGATTTTGTTTTCAAGTTTTTTAAGTGCCTTTATACGCTGCGGAACTTCTACAGGGAGATAGCCGTTGAAAGCAAAATTCTGACCATTAAAACCGCTTGCCATTACCGACATTATTATGGAAGAAGGACCAACAAGAGGAACAACTTTCAGTTTTTTTGATTGGGCGATTGCTACTACGTCTGCACCAGGATCTGCAATTGCTGGACAACCGGCTTCTGAAATTATTCCAATCGGTTTTCCGGCGGCGAGAGGCTCTAGGTAAGTACCGATTTGCTTTTTGTCTGTATGATTGTTCAGTTCATAAAAGGTGAGCTCGTCTATATCAATGGATTTTTCGACCTTTTTTAAGAAGCGGCGGGCTGAACGGATATTTTCTACAATAAAATGTTTTATATTAATGATGATTTCGCGATTATAAGATGGAAGAACCTGATTGACTGAAGTTTCACCAAGGGTGACAGGGATTAAATAAAGTGCGGGTTCGATTTTTTTTGAGTTTTCGATTGTTTTTGAAGTCTCGATTATTTTTCCAGTTTCGCAGTTTTCGTTATTTTCCATAAATGTATTCCTTTGAAAAAGATTCTTCAATTTTTTTTAATATTTTATCATTTTTTACGTTTTTAGTCTTGACTTTTTTTTATAAAACATATATTTTAGTACTCACCTATTGGAGCGATACCAAAGCGGTCGTACTGGGGCGGTCTTGAAAACCGTTGTAGCGCAAGTTACCGGGGGTTCGAATCCCTCTCGCTCCGATTCTACTGGAGGTGTGGTAGAGCGGTAATACA
>JAILCM010000164.1 GCA_024680155.1 Treponema sp. | reverse complement strand
CTTAGGTTCTGGGATGTCGGTGATTGCACATTCAGTTGTGAGCAATGTTCCGGCTACAGAAGCGGCATTCTTCAAAGCTGAACATGTAACCTTAGCTGGGTCGATAATTCCGGCTTCGAGCATGTTTACCCATTCACCAGTGCGGGCATTGTAACCAATTCCCTTCTTTTCGTTCTTTGCGCGTTCAGCAATTACGCTTCCGTCAAGACCGGCATTTTCTGCAATCTGGCGCATTGGTTCTTCCAAAGCACGGCGAACAATCTTGAAACCAACCTTTTCATCTTCTGTAAGGTCAGCCGGAATTTCATTCAAAGCCTTAGAAGCTTCAATCAAAGCAAGTCCACCACCAGAAACAATACCTTTTTCCAAAGCAGCGCGTGTAGCAGCAATTGTATCTTCTACGCGGAACTTCTTTTCTTTCATTTCTGTTTCTGTGTTAGCACCAACGTTGATTACAGCAACACCACCAGCAAGTTTTGCAAGGCGTTTCTGGAGCTGTTCTTTATCATAAGATGAAGAAGATTTTTCGATAGCATTCTTAATTTCTTCAACACGAGCTTTAATGTCTTTTGCGTTTCCAGCACCGCCAACGATTGTTGTATTGTCTTTGTCAATCTTAATAGATTTAGCCTGACCAAGAACTTCTACACCAGAAGTTTCAAGTTTAAGACCAACTTCTTCACTTACAACTGTACCGCCAGTCAAAATTGCGATATCCTGGAGCATATCCTTACGTCTGTCACCAAAGCCAGGAGCCTTAACAGCACAACATTTGATTGTTCCACGAATTGTATTCAAAACCAAAGTTGTAAGAGCTTCACCTTCAACATCTTCACAAATGATTACGAGTGCACGACCTGCATTTGCAACTTTTTCCAAAATTGGAAGAAGGTCTTTCATTGCAGAAATCTTCTTGTCGTAAATCAAAACGTAAGCATCATCAAAATCTGCTTCCATGCGCTCGCGGTCTGTTACAAAGTAAGAAGAAATGTATCCGCGGTCAAACTGCATACCTTCTACAGTATCAACAGTCATTTCCATATTCTTTGATTCTTCTACAGTAATAACACCGTCTTTTCCTACCTTTTCGATAGCGTCTGCAAGCATTTTACCGATTTCTGGGTCGTTGTTAGCAGAAATTGTAGCGATGTTTGTAATATCATCAGCGCCTTTTACAGGTTTTGCATTCTTTTTGATTTCTTCAACTGCAAGCTTAACAGCCTTATCCATACCGCGTTTAATTTCGATTGGGCGCATACCAGCAGCTACAGATTTTACACCTTCGCGAACCAAAGCGTAAGAAAGAACTGTTGCAGTTGTAGTTCCGTCTCCGGCATCATCGTTAGTTTTGCTTGCTACTTCGCGTACAAACTGAGCTCCCATATTCTCATAAGGATCCTGGAGTTCAATTTCTTTTGCTACAGAAACACCGTCCTTTGTAATTACAGGCGAACCGTATTTTTTATCCATCATAACCATGCGTCCACAAGGACCAAGTGTTGTTTTTACAGCCTTTGAAATCTGCTCTACGCCACTCAAAAGCTTTTTTCTAGCATCTTCACTGAACAATAACTGTTTAGCCATTTTCTATTACTCCTTATGCTGCCATGCACACAAAAACTGCGTACAAAAGACAGCGTTTTTTGATATATGTTTGCTTTTAAAGATATAAAAAATTGTCCAAATCGGCAACAAAAAAATTATTTCTTTACAGTTCTGATTGAGCCCATGCGGATGCGTTTTTCGCGGGTATCTTCAAGGAGGGCTTTTAGGGAATCAGAATTTTCGGTTTGAATGTACGTTTTGAATTCATCCATTTTTTTCTGAAAATTTTCTATATGATTAACCAGTTTTTCTTTGTTGGAAATAAAAAGTTCTGTCCAGAGAGGCGCGTTTATCATGGCAATGCGTGTTAAATCTTCAAAACTTCCGCCGCCAAATGCCGTAATTTCTGGATCTTCGGCACTTTCTACCAAAGCGCTCGCAATTACGTGGCAAAGCTGCGATGTAAATCCAATTTTGTAATCGTGGGTATCAGTTGTGGTTTCTGTAATTCTTGAAAAACCTATTGCAGTTACAAAATCCTTCATAAGTTCAAGATTTTCCGGCTTGTTAAAATCCTGCGGACACAAAATGTAGTTGTGATTTATAAAAAATTTGGCATCAGAGTTGGCATAACCTTCTTTTTCTCCGCCAGCCATAGGATGCCCGATAATAAAATCGACATCGGGACGAAGCATTTGTGGTAAAGACGATTCAAAGATTCCTTTTACACCGCTAATATCAGTTACAATTGCTCCAGATTTAAATTCATTTTTATGTTCAATAAGAAAATCAAGCGTTGCGTGAGGATAAAGACAAACATACAAAATATCACATTCAGGAATCATTTTTGAAACTTCATCACTAGTAAAAGTAAAATCAGCAACACCTTCATTTTTTGCCTGGGAAAGACACGCGGTACTTCTGTTGCAGACAAAAATCTTTCCCTTTGCGCCATTCTGACTCAGAATATTCTGACGGACAGCCTTTGCAATAGAACCGCCCATAATTCCAAGACCAACAATTCCATAATTCAAATCTTTTAAATTTTTCATCTTTCTTCCTTAAAAAAGAGATTACCGGGGCCAGCCCGATAATGACTTGCTTGATGATAGCATAAATCCGGCGCTCTGAAAATCACAGTTCAAAATCTTCTCAAAATCACACCTGAAAAATCTTATTTGCAAAAAACTGTAAAACGTTTTACTATTATAGTATGGTAACTTTAAAAGAATTAGCGGAAGAATGTAATGTTTCTATAGCAACAATTTCAAATATATTAAACGGAAAATCAAACGTATCAAAAGAAACTAAAGACAGAGTTTTAAAAATCATAAAAAAACGCGGCTACAAACCAAATTACATGGCTCGCGGACTTAGAGTGATTAATACAAAAACAATCGGCGTACTTGTAGATGATTTGGGAGCTTTTGGAACAGCAGAAATAATAGAAGGCATTAACTCTGTTTTTGAAAAACAAGGCTACAAAGCAGTAATAGAAACTCTGCGAATTTACACAAGTCTTAACGGTACAAAATCAATTGGTACAAAAGAATTTCAGGATAAGATTGATTCAAAATTTTCAGAAATGCTTGCCATGCGAGTAGATGCTATTATTTACATTGCCGCTTTTTCTAGAAATATTACATATTTACCAAAAGATTTCCCGGTTCCAATTGTACTTGCTTATGCCAGCACAGATGATGAATCGATTCCGTATGTAATTCCAGAAGATTTAAAGGCAGCCGAAGAAATTACTGAATATCTGATTTCTCATGGCGGAAAAAAGATTGCGCTCATAAAAGGTGCAGAAGGAAATATTCACACTCAATTGCGAGAACAGGGATTCCGTAACGTTATGAAAAAGCACGGACTTGCGGTTGATGAAACTTTAATTGAAAATGGATTTTGGAATTCGGAAAACGGTTACAAAGCATGTAAAACAATTTTTGAACACGGAAAACCAGATTCTATTTTCTGTTTTAATGATTATATGGCTGCCGGAGCTTACCTTTATTTAATGGAAAACAATATCATTCCGGGAAAAGACATTAATATAGTAGGATTTGATAACAATAAGATAGCAGCATCACTTCCACCACCGCTTACAACAATGGCAATAGGAGTTTTTGGAATTGGCTACACCTGCGCCAAACTTGTTTTAGGAAAAATTGCCGGCGAACAGATTAACGAACATATTTTTAAAATTCCGTGCCATTTCTTTGAGCGGAACTCCGTAAAAAAATAAAATATAAGCCGCAAACTAACACACAAAATAGAACTTTTATTAAAGATTTCACACTTTTCTACCGATATTGAAAGAGTAATAATATCGCTTTCAGGAGTTTTTGTATGAAAAAACACATTAAGATATTCGCAGCACTATTTTTTGTTTCTGCTTTCATTTATACAGGCTGTAAAACCTTGCCAAAAAACGCACAGGAATTAATTTATACCGGCAACACCGAAGAAGCAAAGAAAAAATTCAAAACAAGTAAAATCGGAAAAATAAACTATAAAGATCCAGAATCATTTTTTGAACGCAGACAGGAACCTGATGATAAAGACGAAGCTGGAAATACAGCACTCCATGTTGCGGTAAAAATGAACAATGTAGAAATGGTTCAATTTATGCTAGATTTAGGAGCAAGTACCACCGTAGTAAATAATGACGGACTTGCACCAATTCATGTTGCAATAAAAAATGCCTGTTCAGAAACTGCAACAAAACCAGAAGAAAATACACAAATCATTCTTTTATTGCTACAAAAAGGTAACAAAAGCGATATTTATTTACAAGACAACGAAGGAAACACATTTATAGATTTAGTAGCAACACATCAAATTACAGATGTTCAACTTTATACCGACGTAATTAATTATTTAATAACAGATTATGATTTAGCAAATTACCCGGATGAAAATAATCAGAATGTAGTACACCATTTTGTAAAAGCTAAAAATGAAGATTTTATTTACAAAATTACGGAAGGAGCCTCAAACAAAGCTTCAATCGGCATAACTCTTGACCGTTCATTCTTTAATAAAATTATTCCTACAAATCAGTACCACGGAATAGTTCTTGATGTCCAGGATAAGGATGGAAAAACTCCGCTTGATCTTGCTTATGCTGATATAGACGACGTAACTAGTGTAAGAATTGCATCACGACTTATTCTTGCAAAATGCCGCTCAAACAACAGTGAATTTGAATATTTTGAAGATGCCGTAAAAAACCGCAATTACAATCTTAGAAGCGCAGGAAACAAAACTCCACTCCATATTGCCTGCTCAAAAAATCATCTTGCAATTACAGAATTCCTTCTTGACAACAAAGCTAATCCAGATGTTCAGGACAACGACGGCTATACTCCGCTGCATAACGCTGTAAGATTTGGAAATCCAGAAATTGTAGACCTTCTTCTTAATAATAGAAACAAAAAAGCAGATGTGAACGGACGAGATTTTAAAGGACGCACTCCACTTCTTTCTGAAAATAAAAAAGAAACAAATGAAGAAATTTACAATCTTCTTTTAAAAGCAAGAGCTGACGTTACATTAAAAGATATTCACGGAAACACAGCATTCCATGCAGCTTCTTCAAATGGAGCATCCGAAGAAATACTCAAAAAATTGTATGATGCAGGTGCCGATTTAAATGCCCGCAATGAAGATGGAGCGACTCCACTTTTGTATGCAGTAAATGAAGGCCATGAATATCAGATTAAATTCTATATTTCAAAAAATGCTGATATTTACGCTACAGACAAAGAAAAAAATAGTCCTCTTTCACGAGCTTTTGAAAAAACAAGCGACGGTTCAAATGATGCAATCTTAAAAATTCTTGTTACAAACAGAAACATTAATACACGAGATACCGACGGAAACACACCGCTTTATATAGCCGTAACAAGAAAAGCTTCTATGGATTGTCTTGAATATTTAATTAATTGTGGTGCAGATCTTGATACACGAAATTATGCAGGCGATACAATTCTTCATGAAGTTGTAAGACAGGATTATCGCCCGGCAGGTGAACTTCTTATTGCAAAAGGCGCAAATATTTTTGCAACAAACGCAGATGGTTATTCACCACTTAGAATTGCATTGGAAAGAAGAGGAAAAACTCGCGAATGGTTCTGCAGTCCACAGGTTGTACTTATGTCTTTTGACTCAAACGGAAACACACCGCTCCACTATGCTGCAGAATGGAGATACAACGATTCAGCAATCTATCTTATAGAAAAGAAAGCTGAAATTAATAAACCAAACAAATACGGCGAAACTCCTCTTTACAGCGCAATTAAAAATGACGGCCCAGATACTCTCAAACTGTTAATTGCTTACGGAGCAGATTATCTTATAAAAGATTATCAGGGTAACAGTCCTCTACACTATTGTATTAACAGAGATGCTTTCTTGTGTACACAAACTTTACTTGAAACTGTTGCAGAACGTTCAAAACAAGACAGCAACGAACTTGCTAATTTTGTAGATGCAAAAAATCTTGCAGGAAAAACTCCACTCGCAATTGCAGCCTTTCTTGATAACGAAAAAGTTGCAAAAATTCTTTTGGATTATGGTGCAAACGTAAACGAATCTGATGTATTTGGTAATTCAATTGTAATGGATACTGTAAAATCAAGCGGCACAACACCTTCTTACAAAGTTATGCAGCTTTTGGTAGCAAAGAAAGTTAATGTAAACGCACAGAACAAAGATGGACGCAGTGCTTACCACGAAGTTGCCGAACTTAGAGATACAACAGCAATCCGTATGTTGTCTGCAGCTGGTGGAAACGCACTTATCCGCGACAATCAGTGTAATACACCGTTCTCAATTATTGTAAACAAACCATTACCATCAGGATATCCAATTAAAGATCCGTATCCGCTTGTTGATATGCTTCTTGGAACAGACAAAAAGATTACAGACAGTAACGGAAACACACCGCTCCACGCAGCAATTTATGCCGACGTAAACAGCGACATTATGAAAAAACTTCTTATTAAATACGGTGACGAAATTGACAGAAGAAATAGTCAGGGACTTACAGCTCTTAACTATGCACTTTCAATTAATCAAAAAGAACCTGAACTTACTCTTAATCAAAAGGAACTTGCACTCACTCTTATAAAAGGCGGTGCAAATCCATTTGTAAAAGATGATAACAATGAATGTGCTCTTGATATTGCATTCAAACTGAACGACGATGAAATTCTTGAAGCACTTGTTAAGAATAATCTTACACGCACAGATACAGAAGACAATACAATTCTGCATTATGCGGCAAGAAACCAGAAAGCTGATTTGCTCCACAAACTTGTAGAATGGGGTCTTGATAAAAATGCCCGCAACTACATTGGTGAAACACCAGCAAAAGTAGCTGACCGCTGGGGCAATGGTTCAGAAGCACGAAGTTTCTAATTTTACTATTTTGAATAATTAAGCACTTGTTCCGTGATGAGCGGAATGAGCTGCTTTTTACGAGAAACGACTCCCTGCAAAAAGTACACGTTTTCTTCTGTTTTTGGGAAGGTAATAAACTGTACAAATTTTGAATCACATTCAATGAGCATAAGACTGGAAAGCGTTGTAATATCTGTAACAAGCAGACAGGAAAAAAGTGCTTTGCGGCTGCGTCGTTCAATTTCAAGCTCGTTCAGGAAATCAATTTTACGTTCCAGAACTTCTTTTGTGCTGCCAACTTCTATCTGGCTTACAGTGTAAACAACCTTGCCTTCTGTGTATTCTTTTAAATCCTGACGAACAAGCTCACCTGCATCACGGCCAGAAACATTACTTCCTGCAATAAGAATTTCGTTTCCAAGTTCTTTTATGTCAAGATTTGTTATGCTAGAAAGATATTCTGCAATTTCGCGGTCAACTTCGGTTGTTGTTGCAGACTGAAGAATTAAGGTATCCGAAAGAATTCCGCAAAGTAAAAGTGGAGCTATATCTTTTGGAATTGGGATTTTGAATTCTTTGTAAAGCCCCGCAATTTGTGTTGCAGTTGAACCAACAGGGCGGTTTATAAATGTAATTGGATTTTTTGTAGGAATTGAGCCGATTCTGTGGTGGTCAATTACTTCCAGAAGTTTGTAATGCTCAATGCCTTCTACCGCCTGAGAAATCTCATTATGGTCAACAAGAATTACTTCAATATTCGGTTCTTTCATTAAATCGTGTTCAGAAATCATGCCGATTACTTTGTTTTCTTCATCAACGACCGGAAGATATTTGCAGTGGGCATCTTTTAAAATGTCTTTAATTTTTGAAACTGTATCATTTATGCGCACAGTTTTAATTTCTTTGTCTCCCATTGTGCTAACCGGCATAGAATAAGCAATCAGCATAGAAGTTGGGGAAGTTGAATAAGGACTTACAATTACAGAAACGCCGTTTTTTTCGGCAAGTTCACGCAATTCTTTTTTGATTACGCAGCCCGAAGTTGTAATAAGAAGCTTTACCTTGTGTTCAATACAGATTTTGTGAATTTCTTCGCGGTCACTGGCAATTACAACAATATCTTCGGAAGCATGGGCATCAAGTCGTTTTACGAAAGTTTCTACAGAAGATGAAGCAACATGAATTGAAGCATTAAAATTTTTGTCTGCATCACCAGAAATAAAAATAGGCTGTGCGTTCAAAGTTTTCTGGATAAGATTTATGCTTGTAGAAAAATGATGCTTTTTTTCGGGATTTAAAATTGTAAGTACGCCCTTTGCAAAACCTGAATAATGCAAAAGTGAAAGATATTTTCCGTCTTTATCTACAACTGGCATTACGCGGTTTTCGCTTTTTTCCATGCGTACAATAGATTCCCAAACAGAAACGTCCTTATCAACAGTTTCTACGTTGTACTGCATAAAATATTTTACTTTTGGAATAAGGTCTGGAAGATATTCAGGACGGGGAACATCAAATTTCTTAAAAATGTAGGCGGTCTGAGGATTTAAATGCCCTGCCCTAGCCGCTTTGTAATTATTAAAACCAAGAAGATTTTTTAAGCGTGCATAAGCTACAGCAGAAACTACCGCGTCCGTATCAGGATTTTTATGACCAATAATATAAACTGTTTTTTCTGATTCCATAATAGCAAAATAATAGCAGAAAAATTCGGGGCGGGCAACACGCAAAAAAAAAACAATGAAAACAAACTAATAAAAAAACTCTCCACATTTTTTGCACTAAAATTTTCCGTTTCTTCAAAATCAGTGATATAATAAAATTATGAAAATTAAAAAACACACTCAATTCTTTTATTTTGGAATTTCACTTTTTATTATTTGTATTTCAAGCTGCACCTGTACACAAAACACTTCCGGTCCAAAGCAATTTTATTCACCTGACGAGGCAATTTTATCAAATCCTATTCCATTTGCATCCATCCCCGAAAATCTTGATTTTATTTTTAATAATAAGACTCTAGGAACAACAACAATCACAATCAAACGCAGCGAATGGAACAAACTTTGCGACAATTACCGCTATTTTTACAAAAACGAAAATTATGTTCACGTAGAAAACTATACTTACCAGAAAGACGGAACTTTATGGTCTATAGGAAACGTTGGATTACGTCAAAGAGGAAACAGCAGCCGGTTCTGTCCGCAGGGAATTGATAACGGTCGCAAACAAGGTCAGAGAAACGCAGAATGGAGCTGGGATTATTACAATTATGCAGAACACAAAAACAATGATTACAGACAGGCTCATTTTAAAATAGCTTTTGAAGAATTTTTACCCGATGGCGAAAAAATGAAGATGGCAAACTGCCTTAAAGGAATGGCTCTTAAACGATTGGATCAAAGTTGCGGGCGTGAAATTTTCTGTTACGATATGTTCCATAAATACGGAATCTGGACGGCTCCAGGAGCAAGTCATACTCGGGTAATTTTTAAATTTATAGAAGATAATAACGATAATTCAATTACAGTTGTTGATTACGGCGTTTACGAAATGTTTGAAGAAGTAAATAAACAGTCTTTAAAAGCCCGTTCTGACGAAAATAATACTGCACCAAATGCCTGGAAAAACAGTAAAGGAAATCTCTGGAAATGTGCAGAAGCTTCTCTTACCGACAGTTCGGGAGAAGGAATGGGTGTAGAAAATATTGTGATTAATTTTGATGATAAAGGTGAACGCATTGGTAAAACCTGGGACGCCTACCCTATGGATTTAAAAACGAACAAAAAGAATTTTGATGAAGCCGCAGAAGAATTTAAACGCTTTATTGCGGAGTTGAACGCACTTCCAGTTCCCGCTGGCAACGGAGACAAAAATGCTATCAATAAAATAAAAGAATTTTACGAAAAATGGTTTGACATGGAATTATTCCTTAAAACACAGGCAGTAAATATTTTGTTCGGTATGGATGATGATTATTGGGGAAACGGAAATAATTATTATCTGTATTTTGACACAGAAGACAAAAAATCAAAAAACGGCAAAGAGAAAAAAGCTTCCGGCAAAGTATATTTTATTCCTTTTGATTACGACAACACACTCGGCTGTTCAATTCACGAAGGAGGATTCCTGAATAATCCGTTGGAATGGGGACAAGGTGAAAAACGCCCTCTTATGGATAAAATGCTTTTGGTTCCAGAATATAAAGAAAGATTTATTGAACTGCTTCTTGAAGTTTCGGCAAAAGATTCTTACTGGAATTTTGATTCGTGCAGCAAACAATTTTTGTACTGGAAAACTATGTTAGAACCATACCTTGCAAGCCGCGACTTAGACAACCGAATAAGTGCAAAATTCTGGGGAGATTACACCTGGCGACCGGGCGGCTATTCAGTTACCAGCCGGATGAACAACGTTTTTGACGCAACCCGACGAAGTTTTGAAAAGTGGCTACAGTAAAACTCTTCTGTTGTAAGAACAACTTAACAATTAAAGAATTCTCCCTTATAATATTCATATTATGAAAATGTACTACGATGTTCTTTTTATCATTTCTGCTGTAATGTTAGCTTTTTATGCACTCATTTGGAAACGAAAATACAGCGTATACTTTACCTTGATATTTTTATTAATCCCACTTGCAATTCGAGGGTATGTTCTACAGGCAAATGCAGAAATTTTAAATCAGGCAATTACAGGTATAAAACTTTGCTACATCGGCGGACCTTTTCTTCTGCTTTTTATAATGTTTGCAATTTTTGATTTATGCAATTTAAATTCAAAAAAATGGCTTAGAATTGTTTTCCTGTTTACTTCCACCATAATGTATCTCCCAATTCTTACAATTGGCAGCGGGACTATTTTTTACAAAGACATTAAGCTTGAATTTATAAACGGTGAACCAAATCTAATAAAAACATACGGTCCTGTACACAAATTCTATTTTATTTTCATTATTGTTTATCTTGTAATTACAATCAGTGTAACAGCCTACAGTTTGAAAAAAAAGAAGGATGTTTCCAAAAAAAATCTTATAATTCTTTTGTGCTGTGAATTTATAACTGCATTTTTATTTTTCGCTACAAGAATTTTCCATACAAAATTTGAACTTGCTCCAGTTGCATACATTGTAAGTGAATTTGTTTTTCTTATTATTATCCGCAGACTTTCTCTTTATGATATTTCAGAAACCGCAATTGATACATTCGCCAAAAATAGTAATACAGGATTCATTTCTTTTGATAATCATTTTAACTATCTTGCTTCAAACAAGCTTGCAAAAGAAGTTTTTCCTTCTCTTGAGGATTTACGCACCGATTCAAATGCCGCTAAAAATCCTCTTTTAAATTTTGTTGTTATTTCAAAAATTAAAGCATTCAACGAAGACAATACAAAAAATTATTACCACAAAAAAGTGGATGACAAAATCTACCAGGTAAACATCACGTATTTGTACGAAGGAAAAAGAAAACGCGGATACCTGCTCTACATTCAGGACGACACAAAAGACCAGAAATACATTTCGCTTCTGAATGACTTTAACGGTAAATTAAAAGATGAAGTTGCTGAAAAAACAAAAAACATTGTAAAAATGCACGATAATCTTATTCTTGGAATGGCAACCATGGTAGAAAGCCGCGACAATTCAACCGGCGGACACATTAAAAGAACAAGTGATGTAGTTGGCATTTTGATTGACGAAATTACAAAAGACACAAGCGAAGATAAACTGGAACTTAGCCCTGAATTCTGCCACAATCTTATAAAAGCCGCTCCTATGCACGACCTTGGAAAAATTGCCGTTGATGATGCAATCTTACGAAAGCCTGGCCGTTTTACCGACGAAGAATTTGAAATTATGAAAACTCATGCTTCGGAAGGAGCCCGCATAGTTCACGAAATTTTAAAAGAAACTGATGATTATAACTTCCATATTCTTGCCGAAAACGTTGCCCACTACCACCACGAACGATGGGACGGTTCAGGCTATCCGGAAGGTTTAAAAGGAGAAGCAATTCCTCTTGAAGCAAGAATTATGGCCATTGCAGATGTTTACGATGCACTTGTAAGTAAGCGCGTTTATAAAGAAAGCATGAGTTTTGAACAGGCCGACAAAATTATAATGGAAGGATTTGGCAAACATTTTGATAAACAGCTGGAAAAATATTACGTTGCCGCAAGAACTCGCATGGAAAAATATTATGCCGAAAAGGATGCAACTTTATAGTTCATAATCAAGGAAACAAATCCTAAGTTTGTGAAACAGTAGCAAAATTGTCTTTGTTGCGAAAATCACTTATTGCTTTTATACTTAATTTATTATTAAAATCTACAGGAGTTCTTACATGAAAAAAATCTTAAAATCACTTGCCGTTGTATTTACTGCATTTCTTTTATTTGGATGTCCAAGCACGCCAGAATCACCAAGTAATTCACCTGATGAAAAGCAAATTGTAACCGAAGATGGCACTGTCATTATTTCTAATAAAGTTGATGATGCAATCCTTGGCTATAATGAATGGGGAACCGGGTTATACTCTTTGTATCAGAGTAAAACATTTGATATTACAGACATTTTTGAAGGCAACCTTCCAAAAACAGGCGATACTGTAAAATTTTACTGGAAAGGAAAAAGCAACAGAGATGTAAAAAATCTTTATTTGCTTGTAGCAAACATTGATGAAGGAGGCTGGACACATCTTCTTTTGGAAACAAAAAGAGCAACTCCAATTAAAACTGATATAAAAGCCGGGGAAGATTTTGAAATTAAAGGAAGCGTTACACTCGATTTTGATTCAAAAACAAATGTATCGGTTTTACTTTGCTGTGGCGCAGAAGACACAGACGGACCAGTTCATTTATATTCAACCGCAACAGAAAATACTGCAAAATATGATGAATACACTTGCGAAATTCCACACTCTGATACTTTAAAAGTAATTTCAAAAGGAAAAATGGAAGTTGACAAAGAAAATAAAAAATACAGTTTTAAGACTTTACCTGTAATTCA
>JAILCM010000131.1 GCA_024680155.1 Treponema sp. | reverse complement strand
TAGCTTCAAAAATATACAGAACAATTCTTAAAGAAAAAAAGGAAGTAAGAAATCTTGTTCTGTATAAGAAATATAATTGCCATAACAAAGGTTCGTAGCCGACAGCGGGTCAAGCCCGCTGCGGTACAACCAATTGTTATGTGGACGCCCGCACTGGGGCGCTTAGGTTTAAGAAATAAATTTATGTTACTGTCTGAAGAAGAATTTAAATCTACGTTTTCATCGAAAGGTTTCTTAGATGTTACAGAAACAGCAGAAAATTATGATGAGAAAAACTTTGATGAATATGTAAATAATAATTTGAATAATGAGTTAGAGAATATGCATATTGATTATGTATATGATGCAAAAGATGGGAGTTTTCGACATGTTGTATTTACTACAAGTTTAAAAAATGTACATTATGTAGTAGTAATAAACTTAAGGAATAAAAAAATATTTGGGCATTACATATTGGATTTAAACAAAGAATATGGTCTTTCTGAAAAATAAAGGAATATTTTTTCAGCAAGTCAAGCTTGCTGAAAAAATGAATAAGTATTCTCAACTTTAAAAAAGGAACGTATAAAATGAATGGAATCATGAACAATACTAAATGGAATGAGGTTCGTTTAGCAATGTACAATCTTCCATATATTATAAAGTGGAGAACTAAAGATGCAAAAAATGGCTATATTTCAGATTGGGACGTAGAATGGTATTATCATTTTATGATTGGTGGATATAAAACTATAGAATGGTTGGAAATTGAATTGACTCAAGAAACAAAAGAATCTGTATTAAATGAATTAAAAAAGATTCATGTACCGGCAGAAGTTTTAGAATCATCTGTCAAAGTATATGGCTATAAAGATGGAAATGTTGATTATTTGTAAAATCACATAACAAAGGTTCGTAGCCGACACGCGGTCAAGCCGCGTGCGGTACAACCAGTTGTTATACGGACGCCCGCACTGGGGCGCTTTGTTTTATAGAAAAATTTAGGATTTTATGATATTGTAAAGTTAATATGGCAGGAAACAGTAACTTAAAAGATTCTGTACGACAGAAGCAAGACGAATTTTATACAAAATTATCTCTCGTAGAAAACGAGATGAAACACTACAGAACTCATTTTAAG
Source organism: Treponema sp. (assembly GCA_024680155.1). Classification (GTDB taxonomy): domain Bacteria; phylum Spirochaetota; class Spirochaetia; order Treponematales; family Treponemataceae; genus Treponema_D. The sequence goes on along the minus strand of JAILCM010000131.1, from coordinate 1,745 downwards.
GATAAAGTTGTTTTATGTAATTGCGATGACCCTTACGAAAGTAACTTTTTCAAATATTTTGCAATGAATTTTAACGCATTGGGCTTAAAAAAATTAATTGCAACTTGTTACGCAACTTCACCAATTGCACAACAAGAGCTTTCTTTATTTCCAGACCTTTTTGATGAACCTACAGAAGACAGAGCAAGCGACCATAGAAAACCATATAAAGTTGAAATTACAGAAGTTGCGGATTACAACAAAGACGGCGCTGTAGATTTAAGCGATGTAGAATGGCTTTTGAAAAACAAGAAAAACACTTGCGAACTTTTAAAGGGTGACGGAGACTTTAGAAGTGCTGAATGCATTGAATTATTAAAACAGGCAGATATTGTTGCTACAAATCCGCCATTCAGTCTTTTTCGTGAATATGTAGCACAGTTAATGGAATATAATAAAAAATTCATTATCGTAGGAAATATGAATTCTGTTGCCTACAAAGAATTTTTTCCTTTGTTTGCTGAAAACAAAGTTTGGCTTGGATATAACAGCGGTCATTTTTGGTTTAAGGTTCCAAACTCCTACGATGAAAAATCAACAGATTTCAAGATAGATGAAGATGGACAAAAGTGGCGAAGAATGGGAAATATCTGTTTCTTTACAAACTTAGATATTGCAAAAAGGCACGAAAACATGGTGCTTTTTAGAAATTACTCATCATTAGATTATCCTAGATATGATAATTTTGATGCAATCGAAGTTAGTAAAACAGCAGATATTCCTTGCGATTATGATGGAGTTATGGGAGTTCCTATAACTTTCATAGATAAACACAATCCAGACCAATTTGAAATTTTAGGACTTTCACAAAAATATGGTTTTGGCGAACAAAGTATACGTTTATACGATGATTTTCAAGAAATTCGACAAGATGGAACTTTAACAGGAAGTACAGGAAGAAAAACAAACGGCAATCCTATGTTACAAGGAAAACCAAAATCTGGAAATTATTATATAAAAGGTGAAGAATGCGTTCATTCTCTTTACAGTAGAATCTTTATCCGCCGAATAACCAAAGGAGAGTAATCAATGAAAGAAACTATTATTACAGTTTTAAGTAGCGGTATTTTGGCAACATTTATCTCTTGGCTTTTGCCTACCCTTGTATTTAAAAGACAGCGTAAATTTGAATATGAACTTGAATATCATAAAAGGTTACTTGATAAAAGAATTGCCGCTTATGAAAAAATAGACCGAATTGCATATTTCTTTTCTTCTGCTGTTCAAGATTCAGACGGCAGACCCTATCATTTTATTTTTTCCACAGAGAAAAATCCGTTTCAAGATGAATGCATCGCCTTAATGACGGAATTAACAAAAAGCAATCTTTGGATTAGCGATAAAATCAGAAACGAACTCTTAAACTTAAACCGTTTTCTCTTTGAAAACAAAATCGATTTTACAAACATAGAAAAAGGCAAGCAATTTTATAATCAACTCAGTGAAATGTCAGATAAAATAATAAATATCACCCGAAAAGATATGCTTAATTTAAGCGACTTAAAATTCTTAAGGAAACAGGAAAAAACAAAATGAACATAAAACTTAATGAAGTAACAGTAAAAGAAGTTGCAGAAAATTACAGCGACAATGCAGAAAACGGCGTTACAGGTTACAATGGTCGTCTTAATATCCGCCCTGCTTATCAGCGTGAGTTCATCTACAAAGAAAAACAGCGAGATGAAGTTATCCGCACTGTTATAAAA
>JAILCM010000118.1 GCA_024680155.1 Treponema sp. | reverse complement strand
CGAAAAGTGGGAAAAGTTCGTTCGCAACTTCAACCGCCCTATGAAGGAAGGTCTTTATTCAGACTACGCAAACCGCGACGAAATTGCAGAAATTGTCCGCTTTAAGTCTACAGATGCAAGCGGAACCGGCGACGGAAACTACACAAGCTTTGCAGATTACGTTCAGCGTATGAAGCCGGATCAGAAATCAATTTTCTACATCAGCGGAAGCGACGAAAAGAATCTTCGTGCTAACCCACTTGTAAAAGCATACACAGAAAAAGGATTCGAAGTTCTTATCATGGATGATGATATCGACGACATCGTAATTCCAGGCTTTGGCAAATATAAGAACGAATTCGAACTCAAGGCTGTAAACCGCAGCGGTTCAGACGAAGACCTTGGCGGCGACAAAGAAGAAGCTAAAAAGAAGGAAGAGGCATTCAAGCCAGTAGTTGAAAAGATTAAGAAGGCACTCGGCGAAAAAGTAAAAGAAGTAAAACTTTCAAAAACTTTGAGCGGCGAGAATCCATCTTGTATCGTAGTAGACGAAAACGACCCAAGCTACCAGATGATTCAGATGATGAAAGCAATGGGACAGCCAGGACCAGACTTAAAACCAATTCTGGAAGTAAACGGCGACCATCCAATCGTTGCCCGCCTCAAAGACACCGACGACGAAGCAGTAATTGCCGATGTTTCAGAAGTTTTGTTCACACAGGCACTTATGATTGCGGGCATGGAAGTAAAAGAACCAAGCGCATTTGTTAAGAGCTTGAATAATTTGCTTTCAAAATAGAAAGTAGAAAATCTAAAAAAGCGATGATTATGAAATCATCGCTTTTTTTTATCTTTAGTGTTATAATCAAATATAAAAGGAGGTACTTATGCCATTAAAAGCCTTAGAACAGAAATTAAATTCCTTTCCAGAAGAATATTTTGACGAAATTAATGCATTCTTTGATTTACTTTCTTATAAAGTTATGGCATTGACTTCTAAAAAAACTGAACCGCATCAAAAAGTAATTCCAGGTCTTGCAGCAGGAAAATGGAAATATCCAAAGGATATAAATGCCTTTGACAAGGAAGTTGAAGATATGTTCGAGGAATATGTATGAAGATCTTATTAGATACACATATTCTTGTTTGGTTTCATTTGAAAGATAACGAACTTTCTGAAAAAGCTTGGAAAATCCTTTTAGATCCAGAAAATGAAATTTATTATAGTTCTATAAACATTTGGGAAACTCAGATAAAACATCTTAAACATGAAAAAGAAATCAATTTTTCTGGTGATGATTTGAACAAAATGAGTATCGCGGCAGGACTAAAATGTTTACATTTAAGACCGGAACATTGTATAGAATTAAAAAGTCTTGTTTATGATGAAAAAAATGCTCCACACCCACATAAAGACCCATTCGACAGAATTTTAATTTGTCAGGCAAAAGCAGAAAATATGCTCTTAATGACACATGATTCTTTGATACCGTTTTATAATGAACCATGTATATTGAGTGTTTAGGTTATAAATAGCAATTTTCGCAATAATTTTATGAGTCCAGAAAAAAGAATTTTATCTACGAAATTTGAAAGAACAAAAAATTTCTTCAAACAGAAATACAATAAACGCAGATTTAGAAGAAATTAGAAAGGGAACTTTTTACCTGGCGTAATTATTTAGTTTTAAATTCCTCTAGGGACTTCTGTAATTCTGAAATTTGTGAATATAGTTTTTCGAGGGATAAATTTTCTTTTATTTCACTTTCTGAATCTTCTTTATCCTCTTCTTCAATTTCTTGACGGCTTGTATTTACGGAATCTACAATCACACCGACAATTACATTCATAATTATTGAAGCCTCGAAAAAGTTGTAAGAAATAAAGTATATCCACGACCAGGAAAAACGCTTTATAACTTCACTGAAATCAAAGGAATAGAGATTGAACAGTGCTAAGAAAGCAGAACCTAAAGTCCCAAAATTTTCAGGAAAATCTGCACCAAAAATATTTACTCCGATAATTGCATA
>JAILCM010000113.1 GCA_024680155.1 Treponema sp. | reverse complement strand
GTTCAAGTCTGTTAGTCGGCTTTTTTTTATTTTATTTGTCAAATTTTTATAGTTTTTTCTTACAATTTCCTCTCACATTTATTATGCTTTTAACCCAAAATCGCGGTAAAATAATGGTATGATTACACAAGAAAAAAATCGTTTGATTATAAAAGATGGATTCGGCACTGTTTGGATTGAACCTTGGGGCAAATATTCCGTTCGTGTTCGCATGACCGCCGATAGAAAAATGGATGCAAATGATTGGGCACTGGAAAATAATGAGGGGGAACAAATGAAGCCAGTTTTTGCAGAGCAAAAACTGGAGGCGCAAGTAGCACAAACTACCAATAAAAATAGTGCAGAAACTTGCGCCCCCCTTAAGAACCCCTGCGCCATATCAATTCGCGACGTTGATACAACCTATCCATGGTCAGCTCATTTTGAGGGCGTTCCTCAAACTACCGGACAGGAAGCAACTTTGCAAAACGGACGTCTTCTTGTAAAAGTAAACCACGAAGGCTGGCTCAGTTTTTGGCAAGTAGGTTCCACAGTAAGTGAGCTGGAACCCGGTGTTGTGGTTGAGTCCGACAAAAACAAACCAACACTTCTTTTTGAAGAGCAGTGGCGTAACCGCTGGCGAATTGACCGCTTTTGTGTACCAACAAATCACAATGCACGCGAACTTAAACCGGTAGCCGGAACTTTTGGATGGCGTGCAACCTGCCGCTTCGAAGCTTACGATGACGAAAAACTTTTTGGAATGGGACAGTACCAGGATTCTCACTTAGACAAAAAAGGCGGAATCTGGGAACTTTCGCAAAAAAACAGTCAGGCTTCGGTTCCTTTTGTAATTTCAAGCCGCGGATACGGTTTCTTGTGGAACAATCCCGCAATTGGAACGGCAAGTTTTGGAACAAATGGTACAATCTGGACAGCAGAGCAGACTCAAAAAATAGATTACTGGGTAACCTGCGGAACTCCTTCTCAAATAGAAGAAAATTACACCGCAGTAACTGGCCGCACACCAATGATGCCAGATTTTGCAATGGGCTTCTGGCAATGTAAACTCCGCTACCGAACTCAAGAAGAAGTTTTGAATGTTGCACGCGAATACCGCCGTCGGAATCTTCCACTTGATGTAATTGTAATCGACTTTTTCCACTGGACTTGTCAGGGCGACTTTAAATTTGACCCAAAAGACTGGCCGGATCCAGATGCAATGGTACGCGAACTTAGCGAGCTTGGTGTACGATTAATGGTAAGCGTCTGGCCAACCGTGGATGAACGCAGCGAAAACTTTGAAGAAATGGCTCAACAGGGGCTTTTAATCAGTTTTGACAAGCGTAACGGGTTTAATATGGATTGGATGGGAAATACCGTCTTTTTTGATACAACAAATCCTGCAACTCGTGAGTACGTTTGGGAAAAATGCAAAGAAAACTACTTTAAGAAAGGCATTCAGCTTTTCTGGCTGGACGAAGCAGAACCTGAATACGGACTATACGAATTTGAACATTATAAATATCACCTTGGCCCTGCATTGGAATGTTCAAATATTTATCCATATTATTATGCAAAAGGTTTTTACGACGGCTTAAAGGCTGAAGGTGTAAAAAATCCGCTTAGTCTTGTTCGTTGTGCATGGGCTGGTTCACAAAAATTTGGTGCCGTTGTCTGGAGTGGAGACGTTCATTCAGATTTCCGTTCGTTCCGCAATCAGATTCAGGCTGGACTTAGCATGGCAATTGCTGGCATCCCTTGGTGGACAACTGACATCGGAGGCTTTTTGGGCGGCGATATAAAAGATGATTCTTTTAAGGAATTGCTTGTTCGTTGGTTCCAGTGGGGAGTTTTCTGCCCGGTAATGCGCTTGCACGGAGAACGTCCTCCATTCAAGCCTTTGGAAGAACCATTCCACCAGATTCGCGGTCATCAGATAAAACAGATGGAAAGCGGGCAGGATAATGAAATCTGGTGTTTTGGCTCTCTTGCCGATGGAACTGATATTTATACGATTTTGCAAGCATGGCTTCGTCTTCGTGAATCATTGCGACCGTACATCAAAGAGAAAATGCAAGCTGCTAACCAAAAAGGCACTCCTGTAATGCGCCCACTTTTCTACGATTTTGCAGATGACGAACTTTCGTGGGAAGTTGAAGACGAATACATGTTTGGTGATGAATATCTTGTTTGCCCGGTAACCGAAGCAGGAGCCACAAGCCGCGTAGTTTATCTTCCACCGTTACCAGAAGGCGAACTTTGGACAGAAATTGCGTTTGAATCGGAAAACTCAGCTCAATCAGGGGCAGAAACAACAAAAACTCCGCTCAGTTTCAACGGCAAAAAATACAAAGGGGGGCAGACTATTACTGCTAATGCTCCGCTTAGTATTATGCCGGTGTTTAAAAGATGTAATTAATTTATAATCCTCTGAAAAATTAGCTATATTGAATTTTATAAATAATGTGTTATATTGTTATTAAAACAAAATTTTTTGGAGGATTGAAAATGAAAAATGTTTTCAAAAAAGTTGGATTGTTGCTTACTTTTGTAGCAGCAATGTTTTTTATTACAGGATGTCCAAATCCAGATACCCAGGGGGGGGATAAGGATAAGTATGAAGTTACTGTTTATGTTTCAACTGAAACAAATGCAACTCCATTAAAATTCACGGTTGAAGAAGGCGATACCCTTGATTCTCTTACAACCCTTGAAACCCCATCATTGAATGGCTATGAATTTGATGGCTTTTATAATGAAGATGGAACAAAATTTTCAACATCAACACCTATCACAAGTAATCTGACTCTTTACGCCAGATTTTCAAAGAAAACAACAAATGACAATGGTTCAACAGTCACAGAAACTCAATCTGCAGATGGTACACAAACAACTACTACAGAAACTCAAACAACTGCAGAAGATGGAACTGTAACAACAGAAACTACAACCGAAACAAAAGCGTCTGATGGAACAACAACAAAAACAGAAGAAACAACTGTTACAAAAAAAGATGACGCTGGTAACGAAACTTCAGAGACAACAACAAAAACAACTACAACAGATTCTAATGGAACAACTACTACAAAAGAAGAAACAACAACAGATGTAAAACCTAATGACAATACAACTGTTGATTCACTTATTCAGCTTGGTATAAATGCTCTCGTTTCTTCAAATGGCCCAAATATTTCTGCTGCACAGGGGTATTTTAATGCTGCTTACGCGAAGGATTCAAATGACGATGCTGCTAAAATTTATTCTGCAATTTCTGATATAGCTGCAATTGTAACAAATCCAAAAATTCAGAAATTCTTCTTAGAACATCTTGGAATTACAAATTATCCGTCTAGTTTGAATGATTTTATTACAGGTGAGTGGTTAAATAGTTCTAAATATGAAGTTGTAGACTATGAGCGCGTAGAAGTAATGAAATTAGTTGAGAATGATTATGGGTATCTCTATAAGGCAAGAGCCTCTAAAAGAAGTGAAGATGGTGCTCTTTATGGTTATGTTCAAGGCTATAAGACCATAATAAATGGAAAAGAGTATTATGCAAGTGAATATACAAAAAATAAGTTAGAAAAACTTAAAAACTACACAGAAACTAGAACTCTTTTTGGTGGTGGTAGCAGTTCTGGTTATGATTATTCATACAGCTCAGATAGTGGCTATTTTATTCCAGATGAAAATGGAGATTTATTAGTTAATATTTGGACTTCTGTACCAAAAGGAACAAAATCTTATGGTTGCATGTATGAAGATATTGAGGTTCCTAAAAAAATAATTTGGACTGCACCAAACTTAAATTCTCTTGCTGGTGAAAGCTGGTTTACAGTTCAGGCTACTAATTATTCTTATGTTCCAATGTTATTAATTGGAAACATTGTTCAAGGCAACGTAAATGGTCTTGATTCAGCTATTGATGATCTTTATTCAGCTTTATTTGAATGCGATGAATACAAAAATGCCTGCAAAAAGATTGAATCTATAAAAGATGGCGTAAAACTTCCTGCAGAGGTTGTAAATGGCCTTGGACTTGATAAGATGCTTGGTGATGGAAGTAGCAGTGCAAATGCTGAACTTAAAATTGGTAAAACTGAATTAAAACTCATCGAAAGCATTTTAAACATTCTTAAGGGTACTTTTGAATATTTCCAGGCCTATAGTTTTAATACAAATCTTTCGTTCTTAAAAACTGATTGGGCAAGATTTATGGATGAAGCAAAGAATGCTGAAGCTATGAAAGAATTGCTTGATTTAGTAAAGAAATATAATGCAGAAATTGATCCAATTGCAAACGGTTTCCTTAGTGTAAGAAATTCAAACAAAATGGATGATTCAAAAAATACTTTTGTTGCAATTCTTACCGATTTGATTAATTCTTATGATTCAATTACAGGAACAAATAATTATCCAACAGTGATTGGTACAACTGTAAAGGAAGGTGCTGTATTAAGAGATGCTGCAGTTAATTTAAGAACTGCTATTCAGAATGGTGGAAAATTCTATATTCCTGATTTACAGAGCGTACCAAAAACATGGCCTACATCACAGAATAATGCCGCAATTACTTTGGACTGTGGAAAATTATTTAAAGCAGGTCAGTTTGCAATAGGAAATCTTATAGAACTTGATAATTCAAAGCCTGTATTCTATTCTGTTACAGAAGATGGAACTACGAAGAAAATTTCTTCTGCAGATGATTTAAAGGCTCTTTTGGGAAATCAGAATGCAAACTTTGTTATGAATATACTTGCAACAAAATCACTTTCAGAAGTAATTAATATTCCTGGAATTCCAACTACTGCAATTACTCTTCCAACTCCAACAGAAGTTGTTTTATTTACTTACAATTTCTATTATGGTGGACTTGAAGAATATGTGGATCAATTAATTAAGAGACTTACAGAACCTCAACAAGAAGAGCATATTCAAACAAGTGAAGTTCCTGTATCAGACTAATTTAATGCAATTCTAAAAAAAATTTGGGAACGGGGATTTTGTTCTCCGTTCCTTTTTTAATGTTATTTATAAAATCCAACATGAAAAAATACTTTGTAATTTTATCTTTTTTGTTTTTTATTTTTTCGGAAAATTGTTTTTCTCTTCAAAAATGGAATGGTAATGCAAAGACTCAGATAGGTACTCTTTATACAGATGAGTCTGGAATAAGCTTAGATTATAGTGCAAATTTTGGAATTCAGATTAATTCTTCAAAATTAAATTATTTTTTTAATACAAATTATACAGGTGTTTTTTCCAATATTGATACCTTAAATGGAAATTTAAATCATTGTCAAATTTCTATAGGAGCTTCATATAACAAATTAGAGTGTATAGGAGGCATTTTTTTTGGAAAAGTTCCGAATGAATTAATAATACAATTAAGTGATTCGATTTTTTCATTAATTGAAATTTCTTATTATGGTGGATATTCAATTTTTTTTATTCCCTTTGCAGATAATTTTTCTACAGAAATTAATTTTTTTGCCGGAAATCAGAAATCAAAGGAAAGTGATTTATTTCTTCTTTTTGGAAATATTACATCACCTTTTTTTGCAGGCGGATTAGCGAAATTTTATTTTCCGTTTGATTTTATTTTGGATGCATTTTATTCACGGCTAAATCTTGCTGTATCAAATAAGAGTAATATTGAAATTGGAAATGGTTTTGCAAATTTTATAGGAACATCTTTGTCGAAAAATCTTTCTTTTAAGAAAAATTCTTCTCATGATATAAATATTAATTTGGGATTTCTATATGCGGGAGGCAGTGGTACATTAACTGAATCATTGGAATTTCAACAGTTTATATTTCATCCGCTTTCGTATTTACACATAGATGGTAATGCTGATTTGTTTTTTATAACTCTAAAAGCAAGTTATAAAATGAATTCTAATAAAATTCAATTTTTGTCAGATTTTTTTCTCCTGCTAAATATCAATTCACAATTAAATTGCTTTTATAAAGCTACGTTAAAAAAGAATTTAATTTATGATGGTTCAATTCAACGTTATAGTGATAGCAGAAATTTTTCTAATGGTGATTCTTTTATTGGTCTAAATGCTAAAATAAATTATCCGACAAAGGTTTTTAATTCTTTAGGAATTGATTTTTATGCTCAAAAAACATTTGTAATTCCATTGATAAGTCAAAAGACCCAAAATTTGTTTAGTCAAGAACAAACAGATGATACTGGTGATGTGACATTTAATACAGCAATTCTTAAAACAATATTCCTTTCTGGTATATCTTTAGGTGCAGAAATAGCTTTTTAATCCATCAGCTTAAAAAAATCCGAATACTCTTTTACCATATCCGGGTTTTTTCGGGCTGCGGTAAGAATTTTTTCACCAAGTCCGGAGTTTACAAGTTCACGAACTTTTTCAAGCGGAAGTTTATTAATTGCGGGGCAGGTTGGGGTAAGTGCAACGGCAAGAGATGATTTTTCACATTGTTTGTCAAAATCAGTTAGCCTAACCGCGCGTAAAGGCCAAATCTTACAATCAAAAGGCTTTAATTCCGGCGGCAAAACGCATCCACTTTTTGTATCAAGGAAAGGACACGCAGCTTCTTCTTCAGAATCATCGGTTTTGTAATTGGCAGAAATATCAAAAGTAAAAGACGAAACGCCCGCTTCCCTAAATTTTACATCAGGGTAAAGTTTTAGCAATTTTTCAACTTCAATTTTTGTAAAAACAGGTGTTTCCCAAAGACTTTTTCGCCTGAACGAACAGCAGAATTTACATTCCGCGCAATCATTTTTAGAAAGAATAGAAGAAAGCATGGAATCAATTTTACATTTTTACTAAAAAGAATCAATTAATATTATTTTGACCTAAAACCTAACTTAAATCTAACTCTTCACCACAAAAAGTTTAATTTACAAATTCAATCCCCGCCTATAAAATATAGATTACGACAATGGGGATGTAGCTCAGTTGGTAGAGCGTTTGGTTCGCAATCAAAGGGTCGTCGGTTCAAATCCGATTATCTCCATTTGGAGGCATTTTTTTGAGAAAAACGATAAGGAAGATTTTTCTGCTTGTGATATGTGCAATCATTGTAATTGTACTTCAACTTTCAATCATTAAGCTTGGAAAGTCTTCTGTAAACCAGATAATTCATTTTTTCTCTTTTGAACTTAATATAAGTAGTTTTCAGGGCATTATTTCTGCTTTGATTATGCTTTGCTATATACTTATGGTTTTTATTCACTACGAATACGGGCCTTTGGTAGCATATTCTTTTATTTCTTTAACACTTCTTCATAATATTGTTGGTATTGTAAGAACTCATGAACTTTATTCTTTACCGGGAATTCTTTCTTCGCTTACTTCGGTTATTTCAATAAGTATTATTTATTATTTCTATAAAAGAAGTAGTTTGCGCGGCTACACCGATTTGATTACAGGAGTTAGGAACCGACGTAGTTTTGTGGAAGAAGTTTCTGCTAAAATTCAAAGTAAAAAGCCGTTTAAGCTTGCATGTATAGAAATTGAAGATTTTAAACATATAAATGATATTTACGGTATTCAAACTGGCGACTATATTTTGCAAAATACGGCAAATCAGTTGCAATCAATTATTGGTAAAAAAGATAAACTTTTTAAAATTACCGGAGCAACCTTTGCAGTTGTGTTTGATGGTGAAAATGATTTTAACACGGAAATTTCAAAAATCATTCAGCCGGAAAATATTGTTCTTCCAAAAATAGACGGTGATGAAGATGATTATGCACGCACTTGTTTAATTACGCTTGCCGCTGGTGTTGCAGTTTACCCTGATGATTCTGCTGATTCAACAACTTTGCTCAAACATGCTGATATAGCACTTACAAATGCAAAAAAAATGGATAAAAATAAACTTTGCATTTACAGCAGTGAACTTGAGAGCGGAGAAATTAAGCAGAAAGAAGCTGAATTCCTTATAAACGAAGCGCTTGCAAATGATTATTTTTATCTTGTTTTCCAGCCGCAGTTTACGCTTAACGAAAAAAAACTCCGTGGTTTTGAAACTTTAATCCGTTGTAAAAAGCCTGATGGTTCAATTGTAAGTCCTGCAGTTTTTATTCCGGCCGCAGAAAAATCTAATCTTATTTTAAAAATTGATGATTACGTTATGCGTCGTGCAATGGCTGAATTTAAACCGATTTTGGAAAAAAATGGAAATAACTGCACAATTTCTATAAATGTTTCTGCAAAAAATATGAGCCACGTTGATTTTGTTCAAAGAGTTCAGTCTATTCTTAATGTGATTGAATTTCCGCCGCAATGCCTAGAAATTGAAATTACCGAGTATTCTTTTTCTGAATCTATGGAAACGACAGTTGAAAATATAAAAAAACTGCGCGAACTTGGTGTTCAGGTTGCCCTTGATGATTTTGGAACCGGTTACACATCTATTGCTCAGTTGATGAAGCTTCCAATCAATCTTCTTAAAATTGACAAATCGCTTATTGACGATATTGAAAGTGACCATATGATTCAGGATTTTGTTGATTCTGTAATTTACATGGGCCACATTATGAATTGCGAAGTAATTTCTGAAGGTGTAGAAAGTGAAAAGCAGCTTTCTGTTTTAAGAGAACACAATTGCGATTTTGTACAAGGCTTTGTATGGGGAAAACCGCTTGCCTTTGAAGATGCCATAGCACTTTTTTAGTGGAGCGCATCTTTACATGGTGTCGTTGCAAGGAGCGAACGCAGTGAGCGACGCGGCAATCTACAATTTGTCCGTTATTTCGATTGTCTTGTCAAAACGCGTGTAGTACAAAAAGCATTTTATTTTTTCCGGCTTACAATTCAACAAACGCGATGCCGCCAGACGGTAGCAACTTTGCTGGCCGTAGTAAATTCCTGGGGCAATTTTTCTGTCGGTTTTGTAGTCCACAATAATGTAAGTTCCATTCCAATGTTCGTAGATTAAGTCTATTGAACCGGTTACAAGCATTTGTTCGTCCGTGCTTAATGTGCGGAATGCGTATTCAGCTTTTACAAAACGGTCGTAAGATTTGGCAGAAAGCATTTCGGTACCGAGCGTACTTTTAGAAAAAGCTTTTACCATATCGCGGCATGCAGAAGTTATTACAGAAATTTCGTCCTCTTTTAAAGTTTTGAACAATTTGGAATCTGGCAAATAGGTTTCGGGCTCAATTTCGTTTGCAAAAGCTTCTGCATACAAATGAACGAGCGTTCCAAAATCCTTAAATCGGAACACCGAAG
>JAILCM010000112.1 GCA_024680155.1 Treponema sp. | reverse complement strand
TGGAAGAAATAAAAGAGATGCTTTTGTAAGGAAAAAATGAGTTTTTCTTTGTATATTTTAATAATGCATATGTATATAATGATATTATGAGAAAAACTCTTTTTTTTGTTATCTGCCTGTTTATCTGCTTCAAAATTTATGCCGTGCAGTCTCCCTATACCCAGATAATCACAGATACAAATGATATTCCCACAGATTTTCCATTTAAAGAGTTAGAAAATAAAAGTGAAGTTGCACCTTTTATTGAATGCTACCATTTTACAGCTCCAGATTGCCCACAAGCAGCCAGAGGATATTATTACGTATTCAGAAATAAAAATCAAAATCTAAAAGAAAAGTATAATTTTTCTGGACCAGATGAACTAAGCAGTATTGTTTATCATGCCACAGACGGTACAATCCGCAATATAATCAAGGAAAATCAATTTGGTAAATATCTGATTTGCTTTAATAATAAGCTTTTTGCAAATAAAGATTATTTTATGTTCGATAATTCGGGTCGTGCTTTTATTAGCGTCATCAATACAAACTATGACACTCCAGAAATATTAATGTATGATCCTCAAACAGACAAAAGGGCACGTCTTATACCAGACCCAAAACTAAAAATCATTCTGGATTTTGATATTACAGAAGACGGAGAATATCTTTTTGTTAATGGAAGAAGAAGCTTAAACAAAGATTCACCGTTAATCATATATTCAATAAAAACTTCAAACTTAAAATATAACACAATTTACAAATGCCCCTTTGGTTATTCCGAAATACCAATGATTTGCTATTATCCAAAAACAAAATCTCTGTATTTTACAGCTTTATCTGCAACAGAAGTGACATCTACCGCAGCTACAATAGGCTTACCTAAAAAAAGAAGTTTTTTTGATTACGGAACTTTTGTATTACGACCTAATGAAGACGGTTCTTATTCCCCAAAAGGCTTATATCGTTATGCAGTACCAGATGCAGGACAAGTTAGATTTCATCTTGAGTATTACATTACAGATCCAACAAGTGCAAATAATTCTGGTGGAAAGAACAACTATGAACCTTTTTTGAAATATCTCTACACCTTTGCTGATGCAGGTTCTAATCCTATTTTTGCAGTTACAAAATCAAACAATACCGTAGCAACAGAAATTGAAGCTTTAAAATATCTAAATGAAAAAAAAGATCTTGAAAGCTTTATGAATGACAAAAATGGTCCGTGGCTTAATCTTGGTCATTGGCTCTATCGAGTTGATGAAAACGGCAATGTTACAAATGAAAGTGCATACACCCATAATGGAGCAAAGAGCTTTGAAAAAGGATTTCTTTTTTCGACCTCAACGGCTTTCTTCTACCCTTATGACGACAAGCTTTATGCCGCAGTAAATCGATTTGAAAGAATCTCAAATAATTCATCCGACACAGATTGGGAAACTTTTGTATGCGATATTTGCGAAGTAATTGATCGTGACGGCGACTTTTATTTTTTCCAGTTACCGGAGCTTAAAAATATAAATCCAGCTTCTTATCATAATGAAATGCCGCTTTTAAATCCTATGCAGAGAACTCCTATTTTTGAAACAACATCGGCAGGACTTTTAATAAACGATAACGATGGAAAACGTGTTCATATTTATAAAGATGGAAAAGTTGTAAGCTACAAAAACAGGATTGATTTTGAAACTTCGCAAATAAAAGCTGATTTAAAATATATTGAAAATCCCAACAAAACAACCGTAAAAGCTTCTAACGAAGAACTTTCCTCTCAAGATAATTCACTTTCAGACAATACACTTTCAGAACCTCCTATTATAGATAAATCTCTTTCCGATAATTCACCTTTAGACATTCCTCTTTCGGATATTTCATCTTCGGATATTTCTGCTTCAGATAATTCAATTTCAGAAAACTCAAACTCCAACAATCTGCTTGTAAAAAAATTAAAAATATTCATCCTTATTTTGTTACTTATAATCTTGCTTGGAATTGTTGTGGCAAGTATTCTTATCTACAAAAAAATTAAATCGCAAAAAGAAGAACTCAAAAGACAGAAAATTTTCAAATACAATATTCAGGAAGAAGAGCGTGCAAAAATTTCCCGCGATATTCACGATTCTGTGGTTCAGGACATTCGTACCATAAGGCTTGCAATTGAACTTTTAAAAGTCAAAGAAGAAAGTGATTTCCAATTAAAAAAAATCATAGACTTGACCACCAACTGCATACTCAAATTACGAAATATTTGCTATAACCTTACTCCTGCAGAACTTGTAACTCATCAGGAAGGAGATTCCGCAGAAATTGAACTTATTTCCATGATAAAAAATCTTGTTGTGCAGTTTACAGAACGTACACATATTCCCTGCACATTAAATATCGAAGAAAATTTTAAATATCCTGTTTTTGAAAAAGAAACAAATGTTCAACTTTTCCGTATAATGCAGGAGGCGCTTACCAATATAGAAAAGCATTCCTACGCTACCAGTTCAAAAATCTTTATAAAAGACGAACAAAAGGAAAATCAAAAATACATGATAATCTACATAACGGATGACGGAATTGGCTGCGACATAAACAAAATGCATTCAAAAAGAAAAAAACTTCATTTTGGCATAAGCTCTATGGAAGAACGAATCAAAATAATAGGAGGAACAATAGAATTTTTTAGCAATACGGGAGACGGAATGGAAATAAGACTTTCTATTCCAGTAAAATAAACTGGCAAAAACAAGGAGAAAGAGAAAAAATGACAAACGAACTTTATATTATTGATGACCACACAATGGTACGTTCTGGCTTAAAAAACTGGCTGGAACAAAACACAGCCTGGAAAGTTCCATTTGTTTTTTCCGGTTCCCAAGAATGCCTCCAAATGCTGCAATCTCTCTCAAACCCCAAAGATTTTCCTGAAATCATAATTATTGATATTCAACTTATGAAGGAAACCGGCTTTCAGCTTTTGCGTCAGATTACTTCGGAATATAAAACCATAAAATGCGTAATGTATTCTATGTACGACACTTCGGGCTATGTTTTACAGGCAAAAGATTATGGTGCAAAAGGTTATATTTCTAAGGTTGCCAGCGAAGAAGAAATGGCAAAATGCCTTGAAATAGTAAAAAATGGCGGTGAATATCTTGAAGATAAATTAAAGGTTTCCATGATAAAAATGGAAAATATAATATCAATGCTAACCAAATCCGAGAAAACAATTCTTGAATACCTTTTACAGGGAAAAAATAACGAACAAATAAGTGAAAGTTTATTCATATCAATGCGAACTGTAGAAAACTATGTAAGCCGACTTTACGATAAACTTAATGTAAAAAATCGCACTCAACTCATGGAAAAATTCAGCAGCTGCTAAATACAAGTGCTAAACAGAACTGCTAAACAGAACTGCGAGCGGTTACATTTCTTAAAAAAAATTGTGAGTTTTTCTTTGTATATTTTGAATTCTCCCCCGTTTATAATGAATATTAGTTGTATATTTTGTCGTTTTTAAATTGAAAAATGTAAATGTATACAAAAGGAGGATTCATTGAAAAAATTAATTTTTGCAGGTACGGTTTTTGCCGCGTTAATGTTGTTTGTTGGTTGTGCTTCTACACCTAAAAATGAAAGTGCTGAACCAGTTTCTGTAAGCGGTACAAATGGAATTACAATTACCTATAAGCAGTCGAGTAAGCTTGTTGTACAACAGTACTATATTTTCAATAATAAAAATATATGTATATTCAACAAATACAATAATTTTTCGCCTACATTTAAATTTCCTTATGTAAACGAAGGCGAAACTTATTCATATCGTCTTTTCTATAAATATAACGGTGAGCAGAAAATTATTGATGGTTCAGTAAATGTTGAAAAAGGAAATGGAGAATTTTCTGTTAATGATTATGCAACAGCTGTTTTCGAAGATGGCAAACTTAAAGTTTCTAATCTTAAACTTCCAAAAATTAAGGGTGCAGAATTTACTTTCATGGCACTAGGTATAAACGAAGGAAACGGCGGTTGGTTCGAAAATTATAATTGGCTTGACCAAATTGTCGTAAACAATGACGAAATTGCAACCGGTTCATTTGAAAAAGATTTTTCTAAAATTCTTATAAAAAAGCAAATAGATCCTGATGAATGTATTGGAAAAAGATATTGGATTTCACTGGCTTACAATTTCAAGAAAGGCGGCAATGATTATTACACCCAGCTTTTGGAAGACGGATATTTTGCATTTGATTTTAATAAATAAAGGATTATAAAAAGGAGACATTTTATGAAAAAACATTTTAACAAGCTTATAAAAGCTTTATTATTTGCTGCAGCCATGATGAGCCTTGCAGTTAGCTGTGATAACAATACTGGAGACACAAATGAACCAGAACTTCCAAAGGAAGAAAACGTGTTTACTGTTACCGGAACAGACGGAATTTCAATAACTTATAAAAAATCAGAAAAATTAAAAGTTCAGCAGTATTATATCTACAATAGCGAATACATTTGTATTTACAATAAATACAGTAATTTTTCAGAAACATTTAATTACCCACATGTAGATAAAGGGACAACATATTCCTACAGGATTTTCTACAAGTTTAATGATGAACAGAAGATTCTAGACGGTAAAATAGCTGTAGAAAAAGGAGCAGGAGAATTCAAGACATCTGACTATGCAAGTGTTACTCTTGAAAAAGGTGTTTTAAAGATTTCTGGTATAAAAATTCCAGAGTTTTCAGGTGCAACACTTAATAATGTAAACATCAGTTTAAATTCTGGCGAAGGTGGCTGG
>JAILCM010000228.1 GCA_024680155.1 Treponema sp. | reverse complement strand
TATGGAGTTTGCAGAAGAAAAGGTTACTTTTGTGCGCGATGATATAGAGTTTTTTGTGCCAAAACATGTTCGCACGCGCGAACAGAATTATTCCAGTGTTAGCGGAAGAAGTAAAAAAATACGCAATCCACAGAAGAGTTTTTCTGCAACTGAACTTGGACTTACTTTTTCTGCAGATTCAGCTGAAGGTTCGCGATTTATAATAAAAGATAAAGAGCCGTATTTAATCCGCCTTGCAGATAAAAAGGATTTTGAGGCTTTGATAAAGATTGTAAAAGAGGCGAATGTCCGACGAAAGCCAGAGCCTCCGGCTTTATTTCCGCCGCACGAGCCGCCGCTTGACTGGCACTGGGATTTAATTGATGCACTGGAAAAATATAATCCGTATGTGCAGGAAGTGCGCAAGCGGCAGAAGGACTTTGGGATTCGCGGTAAAGATATTAATAGGTAAGTGGAATACCGTAAGTTTTTTCGTAAACTTCCTTCCACATTTCGTAGTTCTTTTGGCGCAGCCATTCAATGTTCTGCTTTTTAGACTTAGCCGGATCTGCATACAATGCTGGCAGAACGTGAACTTTGTAAATCTGAACAGGAAATCCGTCGTCGCCGATTTTGTCTGAATCACGCATGGTGATAAACATTGGAAGAAGCGGAACGTTGTTTTCTATGGCAAAACGTGCAGCCCCTGCTGTTAAAGGACGAGGCTTTCTGTAATTCCACCACATTCCCTGTTCTGCGTATACAAGAATCTTCTGTTTGCGTTTAAGAAGAACTCTGATTGCTTCAAAAAATTCTTTTGTTACAGAATAATTGCTGCTAAAAGGAAGGGTGTTGCAGCCGCGGAAAAGATATCCGTAAAAGCCTGGAAAGTTTGTATAATTACCTTCGCGGATTACCTTCCACATAATATGATGTTTAAGATATTTGTCTATTGTAAGGAGAACGGCAAAGTTATCAAAGGCATTAAAATGATTGCAAGTCATAACAACACCTTTGTCTTTTACGGCTTCGTAATTTTCAAGACCTTCAGGTTCGTCCAGAATCATGGCACCGCTTTTTACAAGCCCCTGAATGAATTTCCATCCTGCACGATTTGCAAAAAAAGTCTGAATTTTGCTTCTGAGTTTTCTTCTTGTGTAGTCAACTTCGCCTGGCTGTAGTTGACGTGTAGGAGGATCGTCTTCTACGTCTTTACTCCACCACTGTTTTTTTTCGAACTCTTCAATGCGTGCTAAAACTTCAAGTCGGTCTTTACTTTTTTCTACTGCCATATACTGAACGATGTCCTTTTATTCCTATAAGTTTTGAAACTTTCTTAAGTTTTTTAAGGTAAGACAATTTAGAAACAATTCCACCTTCTTTCATAACTTTTTTGTGTGTAAGACGGTAGTTGTTTGGATTTTCTGCATCTTCTTTTGTTGCAACAATAAACCAGTCGAACAAATCTTTATCCTTCTGCTTTGCTGCGTCATCATAATGAGAGAGCTTATCTTTCAAATCAAGGTAGAAGTCTGTCTGCTTTGCAAACATCCAGAAAATATCTTCGTAAAGTACGTTTTCGTAGTGCCATGGACGCCAGACAATCTTATAATGGATGATTTTAAGATTTTTGTCGTCGTAACTGTCGTTCTTAAATGCAGTTTTGTTCCAGTCCAAAGGAAGAATCATTTTGTGGTCTTTTAAGAGAACGTTCAAATAATCTTCATCCTGAACAATTCGGAAGGTGTATTTTTCTGCAAGAGCAACAAATTTTTCTGCAATTTTGTCTTTTAAAAGGCGTTCTGTGTTCAAAAGCATTACGCCGGCATTAAAATAAACTTCTGGTTCAATGCCTAATGCTTTGCGAGGGTAGTCCATATAGTTAGGGTGAAGGGTAAATACTTCTTCTGGAGAAGCTGCAACGTAGTTGTCGCCCAAATCAATATTGTAAAGTTCAGAAATATCACCTTTTACAATAATGTCGCAGTCAAGGTAGATTACCTTTTTGTATTTTGGGAATAAATCTGGAATAAAGAAGCGATAATATGTTTCTTTTGAATAATAATCGCGAAGGCGGAAAAGATGCTTTACTTTATCAAGTTCTTTTGCAAGAGCAATGAATTCAATAGTAGAATTTGAAGTTGCCATTTCTGCAATCTTTTCTCGTTTGTCTTGACTCATGTTTGTTGTAAGAACATAAATCTTATAAGTGTATTCTTTTGATGCGTTTGTAAGAAGTGATTTAATTGCTGTTGCCAGAAGTGGCACATAATTATCATCTGATGCAAAAAAGATAGGAATTTCTTTGATTGTAGTTTTCATAATATAAAATTAGCTCCTAGTAGAGTCTGCATTATGTTAGACAACGGATGATAAAGAAAGGTTGCAGAAATGTCAATTTTTTTATGGCTAATACATTTATTATACCACAAAATAACATGATATGGAATAAAATCTCATTTTGTGTCATAATTAATCAATTTATATACAAAAATAATTTTAAGGACACTTAATAATGAGTTACAAACCCGTTGATCCAAAAGTTGACTTCCCTAAGCAGGAAGAAGAAGTCTTAAAATATTGGAAAGATAACAAGACATTCGAAAAATCTATAAGTCAGAGAGAAGGTGCAGAGGAATTTGTATTCTTTGATGGTCCTCCGTTTGCAACTGGTCTTCCACACTTTGGTCACTTTATTCCTTCTACAATTAAAGATATTATTCCACGCTACCAGACAATGAAAGGTAAAAAGGTAGAGCGTCGCTTTGGTTGGGACTGTCACGGTCTTCCGGTTGAAAACTTAATTGAAAAAGAACTTGGAATTAACTCTAAGCACGAAATCGAAGCATACGGAATTGATAAATTCAACGACAAATGTAAGGCTTCGGTTCTTAAATACACAACTGAATGGCGCCAGACTATTACCCGCATGGGACGCTGGGTTGATTTTGACCACGACTACAAGACAATGAATCCTGACTACATGGAATCAATCTGGTGGGTTGCAAAAACACTCTGGGATAAGGGCCTTATTTACGAAGGAAAATATATCCTTCCATATTGTCCACGCTGTTCAACAGTTCTTTCTACCCACGAACTTGCTCAGGGCTATAAGGACGTTCAGGATCAGACTGTAACAGTACGCTTTAAGATTACAAAGGCTCCTGAAGGTGTAAATGACCCTGACATGGCAAACGGAAAAACATACTTCCTTGCATGGACAACAACTCCATGGACCCTGCCTTCAAACCTTGGTCTTTGTATGGGACCGGAAGTTGATTACGTTAAGATTCTTGATAAGGAAAGCGGCGATTATTACATTTTTGCAGAAGCCCGTCTTTCTGCTTACTATAAGAGCGAAGATGCTTACGAAATCATCTACCGTCACAAGGGTAAGGAATTCCTTGGCGCTGAATACGAGCCATTATTCCCATATTTTGCCCGCCTCAAGGATGCTAAGGTTTGCGCTGAAGAATCAAATCAGAAGTGTGAGAAGGGTGCCTTCCGCATGTTCAATGCAGACTACGTTTCTACAGAAGACGGTACCGGTATTGTTCATATTGCTCCAGCCTTTGGTGAAGAAGATAATAAGATTTTCCGCGGAACTGGTATTCCTAACGTTGAACCTATTGATGCTGAATGTAAATTTACAAAGGAAGTTCCTGAATATCAGGGCGTATTTGTAAAGGATGCAGATAAAGATATTATGAAACGCCTTAAGGAGGAGGGTAAGCTTGTAAAGCGTGATACAGTTGTTCACTCTTATCCTCACTGCTGGCGCTGTGGTTCTCCGCTTATTTATCGCGGAATCGGTTCGTGGTTTGTAAAGGTTGCAGACCACCACGAAGCTCTTCTCCGTGCAAACAGCCAGATTAAATGGCAGCCTGCCCACATTAAGGAAGGCCGCTTTGGTAAATGGCTGGCAGGAAGCCGCGACTGGGCTGTAAGCCGTAACCGTTACTGGGGTAACCCTATTCCTATCTGGAAGTGTGATGACCCTGACTGTAAGCATACTCTGTGTGTAGGAAGCCGTGAAGAGCTTAAAAAACTTTCCGGTACTTATCCTGAAGATTTACACAAGCAGTATGTAGATAAAATTACTATTCCTTGTCCAAAATGCGGTAAGACAATGCACCGTATTCCTGAAGTATTTGACTGCTGGTTTGAATCTGGCTCAATGCCTTATGCCCAGCAGCACTATCCTTTTGAAAATAAGGAATATTTTGAAAGCCACTTCCCGGCAAACTTCATTTCTGAAGGTCTTGACCAGACACGCGGATGGTTCTATACACTTACAATTCTTGCAAGCCACTTGTTTGACAAGCCTGCCTTCCAGAACTGTATTGTAAACGGACTTGTTCTTGCTTCTGACGGACGCAAGATGTCAAAATCATTGCGCAACTACACAGACCCTGTTGAAGCAATCAACAAGTTTGGTGCAGATGCCTTGCGTCTCTTCCTTATCCACTCTTCTGTTGTTAAGGCTGATGACCTCCGCTATTCTGATGAAGGTGTTCGCGATGTTCTTAAGTCAATCATCATTCCTTTGTGGAACTCTTATTCATTCTTTGTAACTTATGCAAATATTGATAAGGTTCAGCCAAATGGAAAGGCTTTTGAAAACAAGCTTCCTTCAAATCCTCTTGATGCATGGCTTTTGTCTATTACTCAGAAGCTTGTAAAAGACGTTACTGAAGCTCTTGATGATTATGATCTTTCTGCAGCAATTGACCCGATTGTTGCCTTTATTGATGAGCTTAATAACTGGTATATCCGCCGAAGCCGCCGCCGCTTCTGGAAATCAGAAAACGACAGCGATAAAACAGAAGCATATGAAACTTTGTACATTGCACTTAAGACTTTGTGTCAGGTTGCAGCTCCTGTTACTCCATTTATTACAGAAGAAATGTGGCTCAACCTCAAAACTTCAGATGATAAGGAATCTGTTCATCTTACAGATTATCCTGTTTACAATGCTGCATGGCGTAACGAAGAGCTTGAGTTCAAGATGGGAACTGTTCAGAAGGCAGTTTCTATGGGACACTCGCTCCGTAACCAGTTCAACCTTAAGAACCGCCAGCCATTGGCAAGCGTAGCTCTGGTAACACGCAATCCTAATGAAAAAACTGTTCTTGCAGAAATGCAGGATACAATCGCAGAGGAATTGAACGTTAAGAAAGTTGAATTCCACGACCGCGAAGACGAACTTGTAGAATATAAAGCAAAGGCAAACTTCAAAGTGCTTGGTAAGGAACTTGGAGGCCTTATGAAGAAGGCAGCAGGCATTATTGCAGGTCTTTCTTCTGAGCAGATTCAGGCAATCCTTGATGGAAGCAAAGTTACAATTGATGTAGACGGAACTTCTGTAGATTTGACTGAAGAAAAAGTTCTTGTAGACCGCTTTGAAAAAGATGACCTTAAAGTTTTGAACGAAGGAACTCTTACAGTTGGTTTGGATTCAAAAGTAACTGACGAACTTAAGAAAGAAGGTTACATCCGTGATTTGATT
>JAILCM010000082.1 GCA_024680155.1 Treponema sp. | reverse complement strand
CGAATTACTAACTTGTGTTGTTGCTTTTTCCAAATCTATGCCTTTTTCGCGGACAAGTTTGGCAATTTCCATGGCTTCTTTTATACTTTGGCCTTCCAACGGATTCAGTTTTCCAAACATCGGGAAATCAAATTTTGGTTGGGAGCGTTGAGGTTCCTGTTTGTAACCGAATTTTTTGTTTGATTGAATAGGAACTTCCTTTATTACATAAGTTGCAAGCTCTGCAGAAGTAATTTGTCCGTTCTGGTCTAAATCGGCAGCACCTTTTATACCATCCAATAAACAGGCGGTAAAAACCCCATGACCATTAAAATTATCAACTGCAACTTGAGTGGAAGTACAAGCGGCTATCAAATCAAAACCGGAAAGAGCACCCATACGTTCAATAATTGCCTGTTTACTCATATTTAATAATTCTTTTTCCGACGGTTGCATAGAACCAAAAGAAGCTGAATTACAAGTATCAAGAATTACAGTTACATTTTCTGCCCTTATTGAAGAAAGTGCATTTATTATGTCCCATTTTGAAACACCATAATTTTCAACAGGATTTACCCCGCTATTTTTAAAATCATAAGGAATATAATAATAATCTCCATCCGTATGAGTTATTCCGTGGCCTGCCAGATAAAGAATAAATACATCATCAGCTTGAACACTATTTCCAAAATTTTCTATAACAGAAAGTAAATTCTCTCTTGTAACTGCGGCATCTACAAGAACTTTTTCAAAAATATTCATGTACAAATCACCGGCATAAAGTCGGCTTGTTTCGGCAAAAGCTTTTGCATCATTTACACAGCCAGAAAGTTTAGCAACAGATTTGTCTGTATAATTATCAACTCCGGCAGAAAGAACAAACAATCGGGATTTTTGAACATTTCCGAACCACTCTACTTCTATTTGAGCCGACTGATGTTCTTTTTTGTTCATGGAATCAAACACCGAAACGCTGATTGTATTTTTTCCTTTTCGTAATGATAAAGGTGTAGGAGAATTTATGTTGTGGATTTTCCCTGAACTGCTTATTCGATTTTCTGAAACCAAAAAAGCTCTTCCATTCAATTTTACATAGATATTTCCAATTCCACTTCCTGTATCTTTTATTTTCATTTTTACATTAATATCACGATTTCTATTATCTGTTCGTTTTGAATTGTCTGCATTAAGAATTTCAAATTGAATTTCTGGTTCGGAATCACGAGCTACAATCGCTGCAAATGTATCTTGCTCAGAATAAGTTGGAATAACTTTATCTTGCATTTTTGCTGCAATAATATCTGGACGATTTACAGTAGATTTAATTTCTTCAAGTGAATATTTTTTGTTATTGTATGTATATGATAATTTTGAAAAAGAACCTTCTGAACCAGTTAAAAATCCGTCTGGAGTCCATGTTACCCAGTTTCCATCTGTTATCTGGAGCATTGTAACCAAAAGTTCACCTTTTTCAACATCCCACATTTTTATAATTCCACCACTGTCTCCTGTATATAAATGCTTGCCCTGTTTATCAAAAGCACAGGAACGAACTTCGTGGTCATGACCAGCAAATTGCATTATTTTTTTTCCATTCGTTGCATCAAACAAAATTACACTTCCATCAGAAGCTCCAATAACTATATTTTTTCCATCTGGAGTATAAGAAAGCGTCCATACTTCTCCTGTAATTCCTGTTATACTACGCAAAAAATTCCCAGTTTCAACTTCATAAATACGAACTGTTTTATCAGCCGAACCTGTTGCAATATAATTTTCATCAGGACTAAATTGAACTGCAAAAACAGCTTCCTTATGGCCTGTAAGTAAATTTCGCTCAATTCCACCCATTGCATGATAAATTTTAGTTGTATTATCCCAAGAAGCCGTTGCAACATAACGTCCTGTCTTACTGTAAGAAATTGCTGCGACTGTTTTTGAATGTGTATTTGAAAGTGTCTGCAATAACTGTCCGGTAGAAGCATCCCAAAATTTTACACTTTTATCAGAAGAACCAGAAGCAATATATGTTCCACTCGGATTGAAAGTAACATAAGAAACTATTGCAGAATGTCCTGTATCTCCTTTTTTAGGTAAAGTTCTTATTAATTTTCCAGTATCAGCATCCCAACATTTTATAGTATTATCTGCAGAACCACTAATTACCATTTTTCCATCAGGACTGTAAGCAACCGACCATACAACTCCTGTATGTCCTTGTAAATCGCGTTCCATTTTTCCAGTTGTAATATCCCAAATTCTTACGGAACCATTATTATATCCTGCAACCAGATGTTTTCCATCTGGACTGTAGTCAAGAGCGTAAACATTACAAATTTGATTTTGTGAAAGCTCGATTTTTGGCGAATCGTTTTTAGAAGCTGAAGTTGAATTTTCGTCTTTTATGCCAAATTTTCTTGTTTGTGCAAATATTTCTGTTGATAATAAAGTTAGAGCTACACTTACGAAAACGATTTTTTTACTGATTCTTTTTATCATTTTTTCTCCTGATAATTTACTTTTCTACTCTATAATTAATTTCTGCAGTTACGACTTCCGAATTTTCATTTGCAATTGCAAATTTTCGAGTTCCCGTTTCTATAAAATTTTTTTGTTGTGGTAATTCATTTTCTGAGGAAGCAGCATAAACGACAACTTTTTCATTTCCAAAAAATCCATCCTGCACATAAAGTGTGATTCCCTGCTTATCTGGGAAAATTCGGCTTTCTCCAGCGCGAATGAAATTATTTTCTAAAGGAAGCCATTCTTCTTCGTTGTTAACATCAATACACAAAATAGCAAGATAGGCATTTTTAACAGAACTTACTTTAAAACGGATTACATCTTTAGGATGAACAACATTTGTAGTTTCATCATTTTGATTAATCATACAAAGACTAATTCCTAAATGATTATTATCTGAATTTTTTTGAGGAGAGAGCGTATTTGTTTCTAATTTAGGTTTTGGATTCTTCTTTGATTTTGAAACTTGAAATTTAACTTCTTTATCATTCTTTTTTACTTTACCCTTCCATGAAAAAAGAATCTTTTTTGTTTCAACATGAGTTGCTTTTATATAAAGTTGCCATCCACTTGATATTTCCGAAAATTCACCAATAATTACACAATCTACACCAAGTTCACGACCTATTTCCTGAATTGTTTCATCACTTACAAACCCCGACTGCTGATATTTTAATTCATTTTCTATAAGGGAACGAGTATATTCATCATGAGCAATTACATTTCCATTACCAAAACGTCTTGTAAAATAATGAGCAAGTTCATCTACTATGTAATCAGAAACAGCCCAATATTCCGTTTGAACATCTAAAATTGCAATTGAATTTACCGTTTCTTCAATTTCGGCCGAAACTTCAGTTGCAGCTTGATTTAATAAATCATCAAAACTAATATCTTTTGCAAAAACGTTTGTTGCAATCAAGGAAATAAATAAACTTATAATTGCTATCAATTTTTTCATAAAAATCTCCCTTTTTATCTACTAATCTTCTATTAATTTACCAAAAAATTTTCTTCTAAATCCTGTTTTACTTTTGTGATTGTGCGGGTGTAAGCTTTTTCCATAGTTGTGCTACCAAATCGCGGATATGCTTTTGAATATGTATACACTCCTTTACCTTCACGATTCAAAATAAAAACATCCAAAGAAGCCCGAACAAAAGGCCCTGTTTCGTAGTTTTCTTCTATACAAGAAATATCAATAATAATTTTGTATTCTGAATCAACAAGTGAATATGAATAGCCTTCTTTTTCTAAAACTGATGCAACTGTACTAAAAAGCGAATCAAATTTTTTTTCTTCCTGATTTAATTTTATAGAAAAAGTCATCTGTTTTTTTATACTTGCAAAATCTGAATACACTGCTGCAATAGTTTCTAATTCTTTTTTAAATTTAGTTTTATCTGCTCCAACTATGATTGTTTCGTTCGTTATATATTGAGAAATAATTGAACAAAGTGCATTTGCTTTTTTTAAAGCTTCCGAAGATAAAAATATTTCTGTCTCGTTGTTCGCGAAATTTCTATACGATTGAACAATTTCCATAAGAATTTGAATTCTGTTTGTATAAATTTTCGCTGCTTCGGCTTTTTCTATATATGCAAGTACTGAATATTTGTCTGTTTTTTTATCATAGAATGGTTCTGTAAAATTAACACAGAAAAACTCGGCATTAGAAGTAATATTTGTAATTTTTTCTAAAGATTGATTTCGTGAAAGCTTCTCATTTTGATTAGTTTTTAAGCTCTTAATCTGTTCTACTGCAACAGTAACAATCTCGGTTTTTGTATCAAAATAAAGAGAAATAGTTTCCAGCGCAGCTGATTGAGCACTTTTTACAGAAGTTGCTTCTCCTATAGCTTTTATATATTGATTTGATGGATATAATTTTTCAGGCTGTTTTAACCACAAAGGAACTTCTGCAAAAAGAAATGATGATATAAAAAGAAAACAAAAAATCAGAAAAAAATAGGTTTTAGCCAAAGATTTCATTTAGTTCTCCAAAATGATTATCTTTGATGTACAAAATCTAAGAAAAACTGATTATAAAATTACACTAATTGAATAGATTTAGCAATAATTTTTCGCTTATCCTAGAAATTTATATCCTGGCTTGGTGTTGCACTTTCTATCCACTAATATTAATATTCGCAAGATTCAAGCACAGGATATTTGAAACTACAAAGTTAGATGCTTACAAATTATCCGGAAGACGAGAATAATTTTTTCCGTCAAAAGAAAAACTTACAACGCCGCAGTTTCCTTTTAAGCCGCCGGCCCAGAATTTTTCTTTTCCGTGATTTTCCAAATAACACAAAGTCGCCGCAAGTAAAGCACCATGACCAACAATCATAATCCGTTGACACTGGCCATTAAGCGGTTCAATCACTTGCTGCACAAATTGTTTTGTACGCGCACAAATTGAATCAATAGTTTCCCCGTCCTTTGGAGGATTATATTGCGAAACATCTTCCTGAAAAAAGAACCTGTACGGACTTTCCGGTTTTGTCCATTCTTCGTAAGTCACGCCTTCCATCACGCCAAAACTGATTTCCCGTAAACGCTCGTCTGTAAAAATCGGAATCTTTCTTTCCCCGCAAATTAACTGCGCCGTTTCGTGAGCCCGTTTCAAAGGCGACGAATAAATACGGTCAAAATCAATTCCCTTAAGTTTTTCCCCAAGCTCAATTGCGCTCTGCTTTCCTTCCTGATTCAGTTGAATATCAATACTCCCCTGAAGTTTCCCCTGAGCATTCCAATCCGTTTTTCCGTGACGTACTAAATATAATTCCATTTTTTAATTCCTAATGTGTAAGATGAGTTTAACATATTTTGAGGGATTAGGAAAATGGGGAGGGAGGATGGATTTTGCATTTACAAATATTATTATTGACAATAAAACAAGCTGATATTATATTTAAAATGTTCTCTATTTTGGGAACTAAATATCAAGTAATAACTAAGGGGAACTTCTTTTTAATGCGGATATTAAAGAAAAATATCGTTCTGCCAGTATCTTAAAGGGGAGCCGTGCTGTATTTAATATCTGTGGAAATAAATATAGGCTGGTTGTAAAAATTAATTACAAATTCAAAATTATTTATATTAGATTTGTTGGAACTCATAAAGAGTATGACTTCATAAACGCGGAGGAAATATAATGGCTGGTATCAAACTTATAAAAACAGAAGATGATTATGAAAAAATCCTCAAACGCATTGATGAAATTTTTGATGCAGAACCAGGAACTCCAGAAGGAGACGAATTGGAACTCCTTGTAAAACTGGTAGAAATTTACGAAGATGAAAAATACTCAATGGATCTTCCAAGTCCTGTTGCCGCAATTAAATTCCGCATGGAACAGCAAGGTCTCAAAAGTAAAGATTTAATTCCTTATATTGGAAGCAAATCAAAAGTTTCAGAAGTATTGTCTGGAAAAAGAGCTCTTAGCCTTAATATGATTCGCAAGCTTCACGAAGGTTTAGGAATTCCAGCTGAAGTTCTTATTCAGGAAGAAGGAAAAGAATTACCAGACTCTTCAATCATGGAGCATGGAATAAACTTTCCTTTTACAGAAATGTATAAACGCGGCTGGTTTAAAACTTTTTTTGATGGCACTCTGGCACAGGCAAAAGAATTAAAAGAAGAACTGATAATTAAATTTATTGGAAACTTCAACATTCAGGATGTTGCCCTTTGCTACAACAGAAAGTCAGAAAATAAAGAATCTGAAAATCTGGATGACATTCTCATGGCATGGCGAATAAGAGTTATGAATCTTGCCGCCGCAGAAAAACTTCCAAAGTGGGACAAAGATGTCCTTACAGAACAATTTTTTTCTTATCTTGCAATGCTCAGCGTTTTTGATGAAGGCCCTAAGCTTGCAAAAGAGTTGTTAAATAAAGTTGGCATTCATTTTATTATCGAAGAGCATCTTGAAAAATCACACCTTGATGGTTCTTCTATGCTTATGCCAGACGGAAGTCCATTGATTGCCTTAACCTTGCGTTATGACCGTCTCGATTCTTTCTGGTTTACCCTTTTCCATGAACTTGCACATGTAAAAAAACACCTGTCAGAAAATAATACCGCTTACTTTGACGACATTACAAACGAGATGAGTAAAACAATTGAAAAAGAAGCAGATACTTATGCAAAAGAAATGTTAATACCTATGACTACTTGGAAAACTTCCGGTTTGACAATTTCTTCTACTCCTATGGCAATAAGAAATTTTGCAGAAGAACAGCATATCAGCCCCGCAATTCCAGCCGGCCGTCTTCGTTTTGAAAACAAAAAATATACAGTTTTCAATAATTTAATTGGGAATGGGATTGTTAGGAAGATGTTCTTTTAGGATTAAAATATAATGAGGGGAAAGCCTTCCCCTCGCTCCAACCGCCTGCGGCGTTTTCCGCAACCCCTTCGCCTAGGGGCCCAGCCCCTAAAACCTGGGAGCTCGTACGTGGTCGTCAAAGACAGTTTTTTACACAACACCTGTCTTCATATTTATCACTTAGAGTAATCCAATTTTAGAGCAGAAACTTTCATACCCAACACTTCAGCTATTTTTCCTTTATCTTTGTAACCGATTTGATGCATATCCGCATAT
>JAILCM010000072.1 GCA_024680155.1 Treponema sp. | reverse complement strand
GCTTTTGCCGCCCTTTATTACGTAAAAAATGGAATCACGCCGTCACATACAATAAAACTGCTTTTTGTTGCAGATGAAGAAAATGGCAGCGAATACGGAATCATCTATCTTATGAAGAATTTCAATTTGTTCAAAAAGACCGATTTGATTCTTATTCCAGATGGAGGGGATCCAAAAGGCGAAACAATCGAAATTGCAGAAAAAAATATTTTATGGCTCAATATTCACGTAATTGGAAAACAGACTCACGGTTCACGTCCTGACAGTGGTGCAAATGCATGTCTTGCCGCTTGTGATTTGAGTGTCCGTCTTCATAAACTGGAAGAAGTTTTCAACAAGAAAGACCCGCTTTTTGAACCAGATTATTCAACTTTCCAGCCGACAAAACGCGAAAAAAACGTAGACAGCATAAACATCATTCCTGGCGAAGACCGTTTCTGCATGGATTGCCGAATCCTTCCATGTTACAGTCTTTCTTCTGTCCTGGAAAAAGTTGACCAGGTTTGTGCCGCAGTAATAAAAGAATACGGCGTAAAAATTGAATACACCGCTCCACAAAAATCAGAATCTCCTGCAACCGACCATAATGCCCCTGTAGTAAAAAAACTTGCTGCCGCTCTAAAAACCGTTCACGGAATCGATGCAAAATGTATTGGAATTGGTGGTGGAACAGTTGGTGCAGAACTTCGCCGCGAAGGAATTCCAGCTGTTGTATGGAGTACCTTAGATGACCAGGCCCATCAGCCAAACGAATACTGCAAAGTTGAAAATTTGATTAAAGATGCACTGACGTTGATTGAATTTTTTAAATAAGACAATTTATAAAACAAAGAAGATATTACTTTCTCTTATTATATTCACGGCTTTTATTATCGAGCCAATTGTTAAAACCGTGCCAGACATCTTCGGTAGTAACAATCAACGCTTGTAAAAACTTTTCTCCAAAATCACCCGCTTTAGAAGCTGTAACAGCTGCTTTGTCATTACAAAAATCCACACTTTTAGATACAGCTTCGTTCCAAACTGTTTTATTCCACTTTCCACCGCATTGCTTGTAATAATATAAATAAGTTGTATCGATTATATTCTGTTCGTATTTTTCTATTTCGTGATCCAAACATTCACTCACTTCCAAATACATTTGTTCAACAGAAGTGTTTTTCCGGTTATATGCAAAAACTTGTGTTAGAATGGCAAATATAAATATGGACAGTATGATTCGTTTCATTTTTTCTCTTCTCCATGACTATTGTAAATATTATTCTAACTTTTATCCAACGACGGATTTTTAGTTTTTTGAATACGTACACTTTCTAGTTGATTTACAAATTCTCCAACTTCACCAGTCTTTCCTTTGTTAGCTTCAATAAGACTTTTTGGTTCAGTATAATCCTACAACTCAAATACTTGTGCATCTTGCGTATTCTTTGGAAAATAATACGCAAGATACTCCTTATTTTACAGATTAGTTGTCTTCTTCGTTTTTTTCATCATTTTCAAAATAATTACAATTTCTAACTATTCTGAAACCAATATCCTCCCTTTTTTCAAAAGGCGCTTCAAGGTTCAAACTTGCTATAGTACAATCCTCAATATCACTTTTCCAAGATCCTCCCCTTACGACTCTCTTATCTTCATACGTATCAAAACACCACTCATAAACAAGACCACTCATATTTTCTATTCCTAATTCGTTTTTTGTAGTGTTTATTCCAATAAGACCTGGCAAAGCCTCTTCGCTATCAAAATCAGAAATATTAGTATTACTTCCAGAATAAATATAATTTTCAAAAGTACCATTTATTCCGCCTCTTGCAATATATTCCCATTCATCCATTGTAGGTAATCGCCAACCATCTGCTTGTTCATCCATTTGAATTTTATCCAAAACAGGACTATTCTGTTGTGAATTATAATAAAGCTCCGATTTATCTCCTCCTATATTTGAGTTTGGCGTGTTTTTCCACGAAATAGGGTCATAGACTTTTACTCCAGGAACATTTTCTATATAATAAACAGCTTTTTTTCCTTCTGATTGGCTAAGTTGATTACAAAATATAATAGCTTCATACCAACAAATATTATGCATTACCATATATTCTGGATGAACTGTATAAATTAAATATTTTTGTTCCAAAAGTAACTTATTATCATAATGAGAATTTTTTTTCCCCTTCAGAAAATCTCCATAAGAATATGGATTTTTAGCAACAAGCAAATCTTTTACATAAATGGCTCCATTATTGATAAATCTATTATTTGTAAAAAGAACAGATTTTACACTTTGCTTCTCAATTTCTACTAATGACGTAATATCAACTTTTCCTCCCATTACATAGATGGTATCATGTTCTAGTAAATGCTTTTCATCATGATATTCATCTGGATTATCAATATGTATTTTCTCTTTTAATATAATTATAATTCCAATAACAAGCACTACAACAGCTGAAATAAAATCTACTAAAAGAAGACCTTTAAATAATAAAAGTACATTTAATACAACAAAGGAAAAAGGCAGTATTGTAATAGGAATTGAATTAATAAAAGCTGTTTTTGTAATAAACTTCCTTCCATTTTCAGATACAAATATTACGGATGCAAAATAAAATCCTATAGTAATCACAATAGATGCTAATAAAAAACCTCCCCAAATATAATCCAAATGACCACCAAATTTAAAATCGGCAAATAAATTTAACCCAAGTATAAATGCCGGTATTGCAGCCAGAATAGAAAAAATTATAATTGCAAATCCAATTATTGTTCTTTTCTTATTTGGTTCATCTATTGCAATTTTTATAGAAAACTCATGTGAATCTATATCTTCTATAAGTTTATTATAGGATTCTTTAGAGTTTGTTCGTTTTGTTTTATACATATCCAAAGTAAGCTCTTCAAGTTCTTCTTTACTCATTTCAGTTAGACTTTTCATTTTTTCCTCCAAATTCTATTTTTTATCCATTATATTTTTCTTCGAGCGACAAGAACATTTTTGTGTAAATATCATGAGCCTTATCGTTTTCGCCTGCTTCTACAGCCGCAACTGCTGGTTTTATATAGTTTTGATAGATTTCTTCATATAATTCCGCACTGTTTTCTAATTTATCAATTTTAGAACAGATTGCAGGAGCCTTAAGATAGTATTCTTCAACTTCTTTACTCATTTTTTCATCTGTTTTCATAAAAGTGTCGCGGAACATTCTTAAAACAGTCAACTCGTGGCAATCATCTGGTAGATTTCGACTTTTACAAGTGGCTGTTGTAATAAAGCAACTATTACGAAGATCCCTCAATTTAGAAGTGCTTACACCCTCTTTTTCTGCCCACTCATAAGCACATTTTTGCGAACAAAAATATTTGGTGCTTATATAGCCAGTATATTCAAATGCCGGCTTTTCCATACTTCTACCACACCATGTACAATTTGCCATAATACAAATTCCTTTTATTAATAGAGTTTTAATTATTAAAAATGTATACATTTTTAATAACTTTATTATAAATCTATTATACATCTACAATTCCACATTTCAAGAAAAAAAATATATTAATGCCGATTTTTTCAGAAATAGAGTCCATGAAATTCTTACTCATAAAAATGTATACTTTATTAAGACTAATTTTCCAGTTTTCTGCGTAAATAATCAAACCTGGACACATTTATTCCCAATTTGTCGGCTGCTTGTTTCCTTGTTAATGCTTTTGAATTGAATTCTTCCAATACTTTATCAAATGATTCTGGTAAAGATTTTTCCGGTCTTCCAAAATGAATACCTTTACTTTTTGCAATTGCAATCCCTTCTTTCTGTCGCTGCCGAATTTGATTACGTTCTGTTTCTGCTACATAAGAAAGAATCTGCAAGACAATATCTGAAATTAGAGTCCCTAGCAAATCTTTTCCATTTCTTGTATCTAAAAGCGGCATATCCAGGACAACAATATCTACGCCAAGATTTTTTGTCAGATAGCGCCACTCTTCTATAATTTCTGAATAATTCCTTCCAAACCTGTCAATTGATTTTACGACTAGAATATCGTCTTTGTTCAGGAGCCTTTTTAAACACTGGTATTGTGTACGATTAAAATCTTTGCCGGAGCTTTTGTCTACAAAAATATTTTCCTGCGCAATTCCCAGACCTTGTAATTCAAGTAATTGTCTGGCTTCGTTCTGGCATACTGAAGAAACCCTTACGTAGCCATAAACAGCACCATTTATGTTAATTATATTCATATAAAGAATAATATTCTTCTTTCGGGCGTTGCGGGCAGCTGAAATTCTTTACTGGAATTTTAACGGAAACCGCAATTTTTTGTTTGCGGTGCCCGCTGGAAGGGGGAGTGAAAAACGCGGTGGTTGAGCCTGTCGAAACTACCGCGGTTGGAACGAGGGATGTTACTCGTTCAAATCAGAAAAAATAGTCCACTGGACTGTTTTTTCTGATTTGTTCTATCCTATAATTTCCCCTCCTTTCTTTCAACTATCTTATCTTTAAGAAAATTCCCATCATGCCACAGGTAATTAAAACCTGAACAATAAAGAATTTTATTAAAACCTGCGTCGGCGACCATCCGTGATTTTTTCGCATGTGGTCGTGTAGTGGGAAACGAATATTTTCAAACACTTTGATTTTAAAGAATCGCAGTAAGAATACTTTTATAAGTCCCATTCCGCCGTTTACAAAAATGATTGATGAGGTCGCAAGAATTAAGAATGGGTTTCCGCTTACCATTACGCAGGCACCAATAAAAAATCCTAACGCGCGGCTTCCGGCATCTCCCATTAAACAGTGGCTTGGGAATGCGTTGTGCCACAAATAGCCCATTACAACTCCTGCCATTGTAAAAATCATTGTTGCCCATCTTGCTCCTTCTATAAAATGTGGAACCAAAAGATAAGCCGAAATTTCTTTGTGTCCAAGGATAAAATAGAAAACAGAACCAAGTGTAATCAAAGCTAAAAGAACCAGACTTGCAGAAAGTCCATCAACGCCGTCGGTACAGTTTGTGGTATTGATTGAAGTCCAGAGCATGATTGTACAAATTATAATATAAACAACCGGATGAACGGCAACTTCTGCAGAAACAAACGGCAACCAGAATCGAACAATTCCATCTGCAGAAAGTTTTTTTAATCCAAAGTAAAGAATAAACGAAGCCGCAACACTGATTACTAAATCGAGCGCGCCTTTTAAGTACTCGCCCCAGCTTGTAACACTTCGGTCATCCAAAAATCCTGTGAGCATTGTAAGCCAGGTAAGTGTGATAATAAATCCTTGTGTAATACTAATTGGAATTACAAAAAAACAAATTAGTACAAAAAGTGTAATAAAAACGGAACCTGCTCCGGTTGGCTTTCCTTTTGCGGCTTCGGCATTTTCTTTAATTGTAAATTCGCGGCCTCGGTCGTGTGGTAACCAGTTGTAAAATTTTGGAATTAATTTCTCGGCAAGTATAAATCCAAGGTAAAGTGCAATTGCAATAATAACTGCGTATGATTGAAGAAGACGTGCAGGCCCCCACAAAGTTTGTAAATACTGTCCTAAATAAAAAATCATTTTGTTCCTCTAAAATTTCGTTTTTTGTTTGTGTGATTTAAATGTTAGTAAGAAATGTGAGTCATATCGGTAAAAACCATAACTACATCATGTTCGTTACAATATTCAATAAACTCTTTGTCATCAGCTGAGCCGCCGGTTTGAATGATGGCAGAAACTCCCCTGTCTATACATTTTTTAATTGAATCGCAGAACGGAATTGTTGAATCGCAAACAAGAATATCCGCAATCGGTTCGTTATTTTCATGTGCATGGAATTTTTCTGCTTCCAAAAGAACTAAATCCAGCGCCCTGACAACCGAAGTACAGCCTTGTGCAATTCCCACGATTGAATTTTGTTTTAGCATAATCACCGAATAAGAACGAGCACCTTTTGCAAGTAACATACTGAATGCAAGTTCATCAGTTTGAGCCTGTGACGGACGATTTTTTGTTTTTACGTTCCAGTGATTAAAAAGCTGCAAATCCTTTGTCTGCAAAATTAATCCACCGCTTACAAGCAGACCTTCAAAATCACTTTCCAAAACCTGCGAAGTTGGAATTAAGCGTGTGTGTTTATTTGAAGAAAGAAGATGTTTTGCTTCGGGCGTAAAATCTGGAGCAATAATTGCCAGAAAGTTGCATTTTACCATTTTTTCAGCTGCGGCTAAATCAATTACGGCACTGCACCCCAAAGTTACATCCTGTATATTTTCTGTATCGTATGAATACGTTTTTTCAAAAGAATCGTGAACATTGGTAGAAAGTCCCGCGCCAACAATCGACTTAAACTTAACTGCAATTGTAAAAACGGTTCCTGTGAGCGGTGTAAGCTGGGTTGTAAATTCGTAACCGTCACAGTTTGTACTTTTTACCGCAACCTGAGTTTTTAGATTATCGTAAAGTGCACTAATTTGTTCCCATGCAAGCGAAACATCAGTGATTATATTATAATTTAAATCTTTTCCTAAGAATTTTGAAAATCCACTTAACGCACCTGAATCGTTCGGATATTTGTAAAGAGCCGCACTTTGCTGAGAATTTAATCCGCTGCTAAGTTGAAACTGTTTTTTAAACGGATAAGTCAGAAAATTCATAAAATAAAAATCATCATTAACCGAAGACAAAATAGAAGCTGCCATTCCACTTTCGCAAGCCGCAACCATATTAAGAGCTTTTCCCGCAAGATAAAAACGGAATTTATCAGAAACGTTGTTTGTTCTAAGCTGAATCATTGCTTCCTTGTAATCAGCCGGGTCTGTAAGAATAAGAATATTCGAAAAATTCAGAAACGCCGTTCGCAAAAGTGTTACAACGTAATAATCAATTACAGAAGCAAGATTTCTAAGTTGGTAAGTTTTGTGATTTGGATTAAAAATAGGATTAAGATTCATGCAGACAATAAAAATTCCCGAATCATCGTTTTGATAGCTTGCCGCAGAATCATCAGGTGGAAGTTTTGTACTGATAAGCCTTCTATTTAAAACCGAAATATCATTCTGGTGGAAAATATTTTCCATTAAAGATTGTTCACGAGTAACAGGGATTTTTTCTTTTTTGAGCATTTCCTCAGTTTTGTTTGCACTAAGAATTGTCCATCCAAAATCAGTCAGGAACTTTGAAAACTCTACTATATTGTCTGTATTTTCAACATGAATTAAAGCCTGTTTCGTCATTCTTCTATTTTATCAAAAACGCCATCAACTATCAACTTTTTTGTTTTTCTGATAGAATAAAGTATTATGAAAATTAAAGCACACAAATCAAAATTAAGCGGACGGATTACAGTTCCAGGCTCAAAAAGTCATACAATCCGCGCTCTTATCCTTGCTGCAATGGCAGACGGAACATCCCATATTTCAAATCCTTTGCCAAGTAACGATTGTCTTTCTACAGTTGAAGCAATAAAAAAAGTTGGAGCAAAAGCTGAACTTTCCGACGGATTATGGACAATCACTGGAGCAGGAAAAAATCTTCATCTTCCAGACGATTGTATTGATGCAGGTAATTCTGGTTCACTCATGTATTTTTTGTGTCCTGTGCTTTCTACTTTGAGTGGCGAATGTACTTTTACCGGCGACGAATCTTTGTGTACACGTCCAGTTGGCCATCTTTTGGATGCGTTGAATCAGCTTGGTGCCGGTGCAAAATCTCTACGCGGAAATGATTGCAGTCCTTTTTCTTTCTGCGGCTCGATTGATGTAAATAAAACTTTAAAAACTGATGGAAAACTTTCTCAATATATCAGCGGTTTTATGATGGCAGCTTCAAGATTAAACGGAACCTTAAAAATTGAACTTTCCGACCCAAAAGAAACGCCGTATCTTACAATGACAAAACTCTGGCTTGAATCGGTTGGCGTAAACTGCCAGATTTCAGATGATTTTAAAAATATCAGCGTGCAGGGACCGGTACAAATTAAAGCTTTTGACCGTGCAGTTCCATCCGATTGGGAAGGAGTTGCTTTTCCTTTGATTGCTGCCCTTATTTCCGAAAGTTCAATCGTAATAGAAAATATTGACGGTTCGGGCAGCCAGGGTGATGATAAAATTGTTCAGGTTTTACAAAATGCAGGAGCCGATATTGTCTGGGATAAAAAAGCTGCAACTTTGACTGTAACAGGCGGAAAACGTTTGCATGGCAATCAGACAATCAATATTTCCGATTTTCCTGATGCAATCTGCGCCCTTTCTGTAATTGCCTGCTTTATCGACGGCACTACCACATTTACGGACGTTGAAATTTGCCGCAAAAAAGAAACCGACCGAATAAAAGCAATGAAAGAGCAGCTTACAAAGCTTAGTGCCAATGTGGAAGAAGGTGACGATACTTTAATTATCCACGGGCATTCGCCAATTTTGGAAGATGGACAGCCTAATCCCGAATTTAAGCTCCACGGTGGCGAAGTTCAAACTTACAAAGATCACAGAATCGTAATGTCGCTTGCCTGCCTTGCACTCGGTCTTGATTCAAAAGAAGAATTAATTGTAAATGATGCCGAATGGTGCCGCATAACATTCCCGAATTTCTTCCAGGTTATGAATGCAATCGGTGCCGGCTTTACAGAAATTTAATTCATGTTCCGCGAGATTTAATAAATGGTAATTGGTTTATGGCAGAAGAAATACAAGAAAATAAAGCATTTTTGCAGGAACAGTTAATTACATATATAGGAAACAAGCGTTCTCTTTTGCCATTTATTGGTCAGGGCATCCAATTTGTTCAAAACCAGCTTGGACAACAAAAATTGGATTGCCTTGATTTATTTTCGGGCAGCGGGGTGGTTGCGCGTTATCTTAAACAGTTTGCGCGTTCAATTTGCGTAAATGATTTAGAACCTTATTCTTCTATTATAAATAATTGTTATCTTTCAAATCTTACGCCACAAGAATTAGCAGAACTTGAAAATCTGCACAAAAATCTTACAGCAAAGATTGATTTGGAAATGAAAAAACTGCAAAAACTCCGCGAAAACGGAAACTATGAGCACCCAGGCTTTATTTCCAGATTGTATTCTCCGCAAGATATAAATAATATACAAAAAGAAGAACGCTGTTTTTACACGCCGTACAACGCAAATTATCTTGATATTGCACGCCAGTTCATCAATTCCGAAATTCTACAAAAGTACCGTTGCTATTTTATTGCCCCGCTTTTATCAGAAGCTTCAATTCACGCAAATACAGCCGGCATTTTCAAAGGTTTTTACAAAAATTCAAAAACAAAAACCGGACAATTTGGCGGAAACGGAAAAAATGCGCTTTCCAGAATTACCGGAAAAATTTCTTTACAAATGCCAGTTCATTCTGTGTTTAATTGTGACTACAAAGTTTTTAGTACAGATGCAAATTCTCTGGTTAATGATAATCAGCTTTATTCTCTCACCAAAGACGGTACTTTTGATTTAGTTTATCTTGACCCGCCTTATAATCAGCATCCGTATGGTTCAAATTATTTTATGCTTAATCTTGTCGCATCCTATAAAGAGCCGAATGAACAAAATATCAGCCGCGTTTCTGGAATTCCAAATGACTGGAACCGCTCTAACTATAATAAAAAACGCAAAGTTTCCGAAGTTTTTCTGAATCTTGTAAAATCCGTTCGCGCAAAGTACGTTTTAATTTCTTTTAATTCCGAAGGTTTTCTTACAAAAGATGAAATGGTCCAAATGTTTTCCACTTGTGGTAAAGTTAACGTCCTTGAATCTGATTACAACACTTTCCGAGGCTCAAGAAATCTGAACGCCCGCAACATCCACGTAAAAGAATATCTTTTTGTAATTGAAAAGCAAAAATAAAAAAAAACAGCAGCCTAAAATATATAAAAAATTATGGGGTTCGTTTCTGAGGTCTGTATCTTACACTGATTGTATCCATCCAGACATAACAGCCCAAACGTTCCAGCCTGAAAACCTGTTCCCAAAATGTATCTAATTTATGGCCATCTGTAGTAAGACACCGTGGATCATACTGATCGCACCAAACATGGCAGCATTCATGTAGAAGAATGGCTAAAATCTGCTGGGAATCACATCGCTCCGTAATCTTACTGTTAAAAACCATTACTTCGCGACCATCTTTCCAATGGTAAGTCATAGCGTTGTATTCAGGCTTAAGTTCATCAGAATATCCAATTACAGTAAGTTTTAGCTGGCCATTAAAATAAGCGTTATTTGCATAGATAAATTTATTCCGCAGTTCGGGATCATCTTGTGTAATTGCCCATGGTTCTGCACATAAAAATATAGAAAAGAAGAATTCAATAATTAGAACTGCCAGAACACTTTTTTTATGATTCATTTTACAAACCTATATGGTAAATTTTACACCATAAAGATTAAATTTATCAAAAAAAAGTTATAAAAAATCTACAGCATTCTTGTTGCTTTTTTATATTCTGCAAATCCCGGTTTTCTAGACTGACGTTTATCTGCCATTGGAATACTTATAAAAAGAAACATCAAGGTATTTATAAATGCACCGGCAAGAAGGTACCAGCGTTCAGGCATTGCACAAACACTTGCAAGCCCTACTCCCCACCACATAAGAATTTCGCAGGCATAATTTGGATGTCGCGAATGTTTCCAAAGCCCGGTTCTTATAAAACCACCTGTTCCAAGTGCGCGGAATTTGTGCATTTGAATATCAGCAATTCCCTGAAAAAAAGCAGCCGCAAGACTAAAAAGCAGAAAAACTGAACACAAAAGATTAAAGCCAGCCCCTGTGTGAATAACTGTTACAGCCGGAAGAATGCACAAATAAACTACAAATGTTGGAAAAAGATGAATTCCCAAAAAGTTGATTAGAGGATAAGCGCGTCCAGATTTTTCTTTAAGCATAACATAGCGCCAATCCTGATATTCAAAACTCTTAAAATTGTACGCCCAGTTTGCAGTAAGCCGTAATGCCCAAAAAAGCACAACCGAAAACAACAACCAGCCAAGAAAAGTATTGCCTGAATTGCTATTGAAGTTTTTTAGAAGTGCAACAAAAAGGATTACCGGTGGCTGAACGCTCCAATACGGGTCGTAAACAGAAGCATTGTTAAAAATAAGACTGAATACAAAAACTACGGCAGTTGTAAATATATCGGCTAAAAGAAGTGATATTTGCCAGGAAAATGTAGACGTTTGAGCTAAAATATAATAAGAAAGAATTCCACAAAAAGCAGCAAAGATATAAACAAGAAAGATTATTGTAAGGGAAGCAGTGCGGTTTTTAAGCATTGTTTTCTCCAGAATGTGGCAGGCTATGGAACAACTGCAAGACAATCGACCGCTGCAACGGAACGTTGCAGCGGTGCCACAAATATTTTTATTAAGCTAAAGTGTTGCCAAAGTTTTTTCGATTCTGGCAAGTGCTTTTTCTTCTCCAAGAACAAGAATTGAACCAATAAGAGGAGGAGAAACTCGACTACCAGTTACAGCCATTCTTATAGGCATCATAAAGTCACCAAGTTTAATTCCAAGAGATTCAGCCTTTGCTTTTGCAAGATTTTCTGCACCTTCGTGGTCAAGACTGAAACACTGGTGAACAAAATCTTTTGCAGCTTCAAGAACTTCTTTTGTTTTTGCAAGGTCAATTTTCTTTGGAATAATCTGATCTGCAGGAGGAACTGCTGGTTCTGTAAACATAAAGTGAACCATTTC
>JAILCM010000064.1 GCA_024680155.1 Treponema sp. | reverse complement strand
CTGTGCGTTTGAAATTCCTCTTGTTTGTTCCGAAAAAGGCGGAAAACTTCTTTTTGATAAAAAATTCTATGCAAACAAAGCACGCCTTCTAAATGATTTTGGACTTGTTTTTGGTTTTCAACTTTATTATTCGCAGTCGGCTGGAGATACATTTAAAAGTTTTACCGATCGTCTTGATTTTGCATTGCAGCAGTACCCCAATCATATTGATTTTCCACAGACTGAAATGATTTTTGGAGATTTTCGAGCTGCTTCTGATGGCGTGGCAGGTGAATCTGGAATTTCAAGTGGAAATGTTTCTCGCGGCGGTGCAACCGATATTTCTGCAAAAGTTACCGGCATTTTTTCTGCTCAGGAAATCCGTTCTGCGCGTGACATTGCTTTTGCGTGCCGAACTTTTTATTCTGCGGGGCGTGCGGTTCCGTGGTTTTTGTCTGTTTTGAAGCCTTTGAAAATTTATCCTTCTAAATTTTTTGCCGATTTTGCAGAGTGGCAGCGCTGTAACAATTGTGATTTTAAAAGCGGTTTTGTACCGGAGGGCGAAAATCATAAAGCAATAGAAAAAATGCAGCTGCTTTTTCTGGAAGAAAAATACGAAGAAAAAGGTCAGCATGCTTTGATTCCACTGGTTCGCGATGTGATTGTTTTGAATGGAGCAATGTCCCGTCTTGCCGGCGAAAATGAAGAATCTGTAGTAAAACTTTCCTACAATCCTGATGATTTATTCAGTCCCGAAATTTTTGACCTTGCAGGTTTTGCCGAAAACGTTTGTATGGAAGAATGTAAAGTGCGCATTTTTGCAGGGGAAGAGGGACCGGATTACGAGGTTGTCTAACCGTATGGGCAAAGAGATTTTTAAGTTTGAGATGGATTCTCGGGCGTTGCGGCTAGATGAGTTTTTGCGGCAATCGCTTCCTGTAAAAATTCAGTCTCTTGGCGGTGAGTACGAAAATGCAGTCTGCTCTAATTCAAAAATCAGAAGGCTTATACTTGCGGAATGTGTTTTTGTGAACGGGCGGGCGATTACAAGACCTGCCTTTGAACTTCGCGGAAAATCTTCTGTGCGAGTGGAATTTGAGCCGGAAAAATTCTTTTTTGAAAAACAACCTGACGACATAAAGTTCACTCTAACCGACAAAGACGTTCTTTTTGAAAATGATGACCTTATTTTTGTGAATAAGCCGCCCTTTTTTCCAGTTGAACAGACAATCACTGGTAACCGCGCAAATCTTCATGATGCAGTAGTTGATTATCTTTGGGCAAAAAATCCTTCGCTTAGAAATCCTCCTTACGTTGGAATTATGCATCGCCTTGACCGCGAAACAAGCGGCGTAATCCTTTTTACAAAAACTCGTAATGCCAACAAAAAAATCCACGAAATGTTCGAAAATCACGACTTTACAAAAAAATATTATTCCGTGGTAGAAAATCCTGCTGAAAAAAATGCATATTCACATATAAAAAAATCATCTGCTGCCGGTGAGTGTAAATTCACACAAAACATTTCGGTTGGTTCAACCTTTACTGTAGAAAATTATCTTGGTCGAATCAGCGGAAAATCACAAAAAGGAAAATGGGGCAGCGTAAAAAAAACTGACGGACTCTATGCAAAAACTGATTTTACAGTAATAAAAGAATGCACCGTGGAGGGACACAAATGCCTTTTAATAGAATGCAATCTTTATACAGGCCGCACTCATCAAATCCGCGTTCACTTAAGCGAATCAGGGCTTCCAATTCTTGGCGATAAACTT
Organism: Treponema sp.; assembly: GCA_024680155.1. Taxonomy (GTDB): domain Bacteria; phylum Spirochaetota; class Spirochaetia; order Treponematales; family Treponemataceae; genus Treponema_D. Next base: position 251 of record JAILCM010000064.1, on the reverse strand, counting down.
TATGGTGGTACCCCTGCAAAACGTCTTTATCTCCACGCCGCAGAACTCACCGCAAACGATGGAAGTTTTAGCGTAAAAAGCGAAGAAGAATGGTAAAAGAACGTGTAACTTCTATTTCACAACTCATAAAAAAGTTACAAAAAAATTTAAAAAAATGTTGACGATTTAGAAAAAAAATCAGTAATTTTAAAAATGTCAATAAGATTTTACGAGGAATAAAAGATGGCTAAAGAAAAGCTTAGTGAAGAAGA
>JAILCM010000063.1 GCA_024680155.1 Treponema sp. | reverse complement strand
GTTTCGTTAATTTTAATTGCTCCGATGTGCATTTCGGCAATACTATCTTTGATTGTGTCGGTTGCAGTTTGAAGTTTATTTATTTCGGCAAGAATATGTTTGTTACCTTCAGTCATTTCTGCAGAAGCAGTCTTAACTTCCGAAGTAGAATTGTTCATCGACTGCAAAGCATTGATAATCTGTTTTGAGCCAATCTGCTGTTCTTCCATTGTTGCCTTAATCTGTTCTACAATCTGGCTTGTTTCTTTAATACTTTCCGAAATTGCAGCAAAGGCAGTATTTGTTTCTTTTGAAACACCAACAACATCATTAATTGTTTCCTGAATATTCTGAAGCTCGGTACCAATTGTTTTTGACTGCGTAGAAGAAGTTTCTGAAAGTTTACGAATTTCGTCTGCAACAACAGCAAATCCTTTTCCAGCTTCGCCTGCGTGAGCCGCTTCAATTGCCGCATTCATAGCAAGTAAGTTTGTTTGAGAAGCAATTTTTGCAATGGCAATGTTTGCATCCTGAAGCATTTTAGACTGCTGTTCAATATTGATAATTTTTTCGTTTGCCTTACTCTGAGTAGTAAATCCTACATTAGAATGTTCCTGCAAAGTTGTAAATGAAGCAATCATCTTTCCAACAGAATTATTTACGGAATTAATGTTTCCAATCATCTGTTCAACAGAAGCCGAAGCCAGCGAAACATTTTCTGACTGAGTTTCTATCATGCGTTCAAGCGATTCAATATTTGAACTGATTTCATTTACAGCACCAGCGGTTTCATTTACAGAATTTGCCTGACCCAAAATCTGATTATTTACACTTTCGATATTTGCAATAATCTGAGTAATAGAAGCCGAAGTATCCTGCGTACTAGACTGAAGTTCCTCGTCCACAAGTTTTAGATTGTTCTTTGAATTCTGCAAATTCGTTACAATATCCTGCAGTTTCTGAACAAATCCGTTAAATCCTTTTACAACATCACCAATTTCATCATGTGAAGAAACAGGAATTCTCTGAGTTAAATCGGCTTTTCCACTTGCAATTGTTGTAATAGAAGATTTTACTGTATCTAAAGGTTTTACAAGCACTCTGATTATAAGTGCACTTAAAACAATGGCAAAAATAACCGTTCCAATCATAATGAAGATAATTGTCATGCGCATCTGTTTTAATGAACCAAAGTAATAATCATAAGGAGCAACCGCAAAAATACTCCAGTCAGTTTTTGGAATCTTTTTATACGAAACAATCATGTGCATATTCAGAGTAGGATCCATAAAATCTTCCTGAGCTTCCATTCCAGAATAAATATGCTCCAGAACAAGACCAAGTCCCTGAGTTTTATCAAGTTCATCAGGATTTGTATTTTCATCAGTTCCTTCGTTTGCGTTTGCAATTGTAGAGCGTTTTACACGATGAATTACAGAAGGATGCATTCCGGCACCAGTATCAATTTCTTTGATTGTATCTAAGATTCCGTTTCCTTTGATGATAAGAACAATTGCACCAATAGGTTTGTTGTCTTTTCCATAAACAGGAACACAATAATTCTGCATAACGCTGTTGGTTACGGGAGTGAATGCCGGTTCAGAAATAAACCGTTCACCTCTTAATGCAGCTTCAAGATAAACAGCACCAGCAAAATTGCGCACAGTACCATCTGCAAGCATTGCATCGCCGTTTTTAGAATAAAAGGCAAGATTTTCGTATTTTCCGCCCAATCTTTTTCGTACTGCTGTTAAAACCTGACTTTTTTCTGCAAGCGGAACATCTTCGTCACAAATAACGTCCAGTTTTGCAAGACCTTCAATCAATGCAAATTCTTTTTCGTTCATACTGTCGATTGTATTTGCAAGATTAGAAGAAATTGAATCAAGATGACGTGTAACTGAAGATTTTAAAGCTTTTGCAGAAATTCTATAAGAAACCGTTCCAATTACTGCGGTTGCAACAACAATAATTGCCAACAAAAATGCCAATATCTTTGCGAAAAGTGTAGTTTTGAAAAATTTATTACCCATAGTAAATTTTATTTTAAGACAAAAACCTATAAACGCAATAAAAAAGCTTATTATGCCGCTTTGAATGCAGTTTGATTTTTTGAGGAATTTTAGATTAGGCTATAAAATGCGTGGTTCAGTCAGCCGATTTCGTCCAAATTGATGAAAAAATGATTCGGCTACTTTAGTTTCAGTTTTGTTCTACTCCAGTTCCAGTTCGTACCACAAAGTTTGGTCGGCGGCAACTAAAGTAAAATTTCTTATTTCTGATTTTCGGATACCGTTTTTATCTAATGAATATAGCTTGAATTTTGCGTTTTGCTTTTCAAGTTTACCATTGGATTTGGTGCTATTTTCACGGCTTGCATTTTCCCCGCCCGCCTGAACTACAAGTTTTCCACTTGAACCAAGGGCTGCCGCTACAGTTCCACTTCCCGAATATTCGGTAGAAAGATTTACGTTTTTGCGATTAAGTGAATTTGCAGGAATTTTTCTACTGCCAGCTTTTACTCCTCCGCCAGCTTCTTTTCCATACTCCCGCAGTTTTTCACCTAAATTCCCGCTCCAGCTGCAAGAAAAAATGAGCCAGCGTGAATCATCAATTTTTACCCCCGCTACAGAAGCAAAATCATCCGACGGAATAAAAGCAAGAGTTTCCAAAACATCGTCTGCGCGTTTTTCTAAACTATCGCCAGCCCCTGTTCCTGCACTTCCAGCCCGAGTTCCTGCTTTCGTCCCCGGCATACTCACACTCGCAAAACAGTCATCATCACTAAAAACAAAAATTCCGTCTGCACTGTTCCACAAAAGATTTCCATCACAATTTACAGAACAAACACCACCTTTTCGATCCGTGATTTTTAAATCCAGTTCCTTACGCAAATCTTGAACCGGCCGCAAATCAGACAGGCTTTCTCCTTCCAAAAGAGCACCTGTTCTGTAAAAAATTGAATCTTCCGGATGAATACCAAAATACGTTGGTGGAACATTTTTCCAGGCTCCACCTTTTTCTGCAATCGCTCTTAATTCACCATTCTTTGTAACAGAATAATAAACGCCTTTACTAAGCGGCTCAATTTTAAACTCGCGGAAAATTCGGGAAGCAACAGGAACAGCGGCAACTTTTGCAGGATTATTCGCCTGATCAAAATAGCCTGTAATTTTTGCTTTGTCGGGATTACGAATAGAAAGATCATAGCAAAAAGAATAAACACAATCCCAATCCTGCAAACTTGCATAAACAGCAAGCATCGGCATCATCTCGGAAGAAAATTGATTCGGATAAGGATGGTCGTACTCGGTTACAGAAAACGGTTTTCCAAAAACACGCATATTTGCAAGCGAGCCCAAAGTTCCAGCATCATCGGCAGTAGTAAGACTCTGATTTTTTACATAATAATCTTTTGTGTTCCAGCTGGACACAGGAAAAACAGGATGATTCCAATACGCGTGAGCATCTACAACATCAAATTTTGCCATAACACTGATTGGGGCACAAGGAAGCGCAGTTCCAAAAGTCAAAGCATTTAATCCAATCGTCTTTTTCAAATAATCATTCATGCTGCCCCAGTAATCTTCATCAACCCAAACTAAAAATTCCGTTACCAAAAGACGTAATTCTAAAGGAAGCGAACGGAATTTATCAGAAGAAGGCAATTTTACACCACAACCACTTTTTTCAACACAAACAACATCTCCACCCTTACACAATTCAATTTCAGAAAATTCAAAAGTGGTTCCCTCGCTCATTCCCATTCCACCAAAAGTAAGCCGCGGGTTAGAATCAGGCTCAAGAAAAGCAACCGTAAACTTAAAATCCTTCCATTCTTTACCAAGTTTTACACTTTTATAAAGCCCAAGATTGCTCCAAGGGTCGTGATTCATCATTACACCAACGTCCACCGTGCTTTCTTTAGAAGCTTTTGCCTTAAACGAAATTGTATACATCTGAACTGGCTCGGTCTTAAAACCATACAAATCATATTGAACATGCCAGCCCGCAGAACCGTTTGACTTTACTTTAATTTTTGCAGCTCCAGGTGATTCCGTAATTTCCGCTTTTGCTCCATTGTGCTGTTCAAGATTCCCCTTTTGTGCCAAAAGATTTTCGCTCATTTTTTTAGTCTGATTAAACTTTTTTGCAAGTGATTGATAATTTAAGCCTTTCTCTTTAAGAAAATCTGTCCAAAGGGAATCAAGTTCTTCCGTTAGTTTTGCAGGGAAACGTTCGAGAGCGCCGTCAAGATAGCATTTTGTCATGGAATTTTCGTTATTAATTTCTACAAAACAAACCGCCGGGTCCTGAGCATAAGTTAGCCCTGTGTAAGGATTTTTATGATTCAGGATTTTTTCTGCATATTTTTGCTGTTCTTCGCGTGCAAGTTTATTCCAAAAACCGTAACAGTGACGATCTTTCCAGTCTTTTACCTGTTTAAGCTCCTGTGGAAGTTTGTTCTGTAAATCCGGCCGAATTGTTCGTCCTGTAAGAAGATTTATATTAGTGTAAACGCCAGCTTTTTTAAGTTCGTAAAAGAATTTGTCAAAACGTTCAAAAGATGATTCATCAAAAATTGCAGACGTCCAGTTTGCATTATGCTTAAAAAAACATTCCGCCCAATCAGAATCGGTATGATGAAAGCGCACGCAGTTATAGCCTTGTGAAGCAATAGTTTTTGCCCAATATTCAGCATCTTCAATCGACGGAAATTGCGAAACATTCGTTCCAAAAATGCGGATTCGTTTTCCGTCTGCGTATAAGTGTCCATCCTCGCCAACAACAATCCGCTCTTTTTCTGTGATTGGCACATTCATAACAGAACAATCCGCAATAGTTCCATCCGCCGGCCGCCCCGCAAACTGAAATGGTTCAAAATCTGAATTGAAATC
>JAILCM010000040.1 GCA_024680155.1 Treponema sp. | reverse complement strand
AACACATGGGCCAGCCACACATCCACCTTCGCAGCTCATTACTTCTACAAGATTTCCGTCGCCTTCTTTTGCCTCAACTTTGCCTGCCTGAATATCACCATAATAACGCAGTTTTTTCATACCATTTTTGTCGAGGCCATTTATAACATCAAGCTTTAAAATAGAAGGATCTTCCAAACGGCATCGAACGGCTTCTGCAACTCCACCACTTCGAGCAAAATTACGGGCACTTGCTGTAGGTACATTTTCTTTTACAACAGGATCAAGTTTTGCAACTTGTATTCCTTTTGCTTCAAAAAATGCAGAAAGTTCTTCGGCTGTAATAACGTAATCTACAAAATCATCATCAAAACCTTCGCGGCGTTTGGCAAGGCATGGTCCAACAAAAACTGTAACACATTCAGGATCATCTTTTTTGGCAATTTCTGCGGCATAATGCATTGGGCTTCTAGTTTCGCTTACACAAGGGTCCAAATCTGGTACATGAATATGAACGGCTCGAACATAAGCAGAACAGCACGAAGTTGTCATAAGTTTATCCCCGCGCTTCATTCGTTCTGTAAATTCTGCTGCTTCTTTTGTAGCACAAATATCTGCACCAGCCGCAACCTCGTACACCTGAGTAAAACCAAGCTGTTCAAATCCTCGTTCCAACTGTCCTGCGCTGCACTTAAACTGCGACGCAATTGATGGAGCATACATCACACTAACCCGGCTGCCATTCATAATATGTTTAATTACATCCACAAGCTGGCTTTTATCCATCATAGCGCCGAACGGACATTCCTGCATGCACTTTCCGCAGTAAATACATTTGTGAAAATCAATAACTTCGTGACCATCTTCACCTTTAGAAATTGCCCCAACAGGACAAGCGGCTTCACAAGGAACCGTAATCTTAATAATTGCATGGTACGGACAATTCTGCTCGCACAATCCGCAGTGAATGCATTTTTCGGCATCAATATGCGCGTGGTGAATAATATGAATTGCTTTTTTAGGACAATTGACCATACAAGGACGAGCAAAACATCCCTGGCAGGCATTGGTAACCATAAAATTCTGCTTTACACAACCGTTACATGCTTCGTGAAGAACCGTAATCATCGGCCAGGTTGGTTTTTCGCGTTCAAGCGCTTCCCGGGCATAATCATCCAAATCGTTTATATCATTATAATTTTCTACAGAAATTCCCATTCTTGCAAGAAGTCTCATCCGCAAAAGTTCACGGTCATGGTAAATGCAGCAACCAATTGGCTGACTCCCCGCCGGCCTCATTTCGGTAGGGATTTTGTTTATTTTTCGGCTGTCAAGTTCACCGGCAAGCTGAAGTTTTGCAATGCGTACTAAAAGTTCGCGTTTTACGTTTGAAGCGTTGTTATTTATATTCATAATTTTAGATTACCACATATTTTAAATTTGCTAAATACTAAAAGGTTGTTATAATTTTATTATATGGAGAAGTATAAATATTCCAAAAAAGAACAGGAACTAATGGAACACAGCTCCATTCCTTCTGCTGTTTATCAATTTGTAGATAATCAAGTTGTAACGCTCGCAATTTCTAAAGGATTCTTAGAGCTTTTTGGTTTTGAATGTGATATAAAATCTGCTTATGAACTTATGGATAATGACATGTACCGCGACTGTCATCCTGATGATATTGCCTTGCTTGAAAATTCTGCTCTCCGTTTTGCAACAAAAGACGAACCTTACAATATAATTTACCGTTCAAAAGTTCATGGAAAATACAAAATAATTCACGCTTTCGGAAAACATATTTATAAAGACTCTGTAAAACTTGCCTTAGTCTGGTATGTTGATGAAGGCGACTATAATGAAGATTTTGATTTTGATACAAACTTACTGAATGCCGCTTATTCAAATTTATTAAATTCAACTGATTCAGAAAATTCCTTAAATTATGATTATCTATCGGGTCTTCCAACGGTTTCTTATTTTTTCTATCTTGTAGAAGCAGGTCATTATAAAAATACACTTGCAAATAACAAAACTCCTGTCATGCTTTTTTGTGATTTTAGCGGAATGCGTTTTTTTAATGCAAAATTTGGTTTTGCAGAAGGTGATAATTTAATCCGTGCTTTTTCAAGATTATTAATCCAGACTTTTACAAGTAAATGCTGCTGCCGTTTTGGAATGGACAGATTCTTAATTTTTACCGACGAAACAAATCTTGAAGAACGATTATGGAAACTCTTTACCGATTGTGAAAATATTAATAACGGCAGAAGTCTTCCTGTACGCATTGGAATTTATTCAGATAAAGTTGAAAAATGTAATGTAAGCCAGGCATGTGACCGTGCAAAATTGGCCTGTGAATCAAGCAAAGATTTTCCAGTTTCTCATTTTACTTATTTTGATAAATCAATGCTCGAAAAATCAAAAACCAAACAATATATAATAGATAATATTGACCGAGCAATTCAGGAAAAATGGATAAAAGTCTATTACCAGCCTATTATTAGAGCTGCAAATGGCAGAGTTTCGGATGAAGAAGCTCTTTCGCGCTGGATAGATCCTGTAAAAGGTTTTATGAATCCTGGTGATTTTATTCCAATTCTGGAAGATGCAAATCTTATTTACAAATTAGATTTATTCATGGCAGATGAAATTTTAAGAAAGATGAACGAACAGAAAAAAAACGGACTTTACGTTGTTCCAATTTCTGTAAATCTTTCGCGTTCAGATTTTCATACCTGCGATATTGTAGATGAAATTCAAAAACGAGTTAAAAAAGCAGGTATTTCTCCAGACAAACTTACAATCGAAATTACCGAAAGTGTAATTGGTAAAGACTTTGATTATATGAAGACGCAGATTAAACGTTTTCAAGATTTAGGTTTTACAGTCTGGATGGATGATTTTGGTTCGGGCTACTCTTCTCTTGATGTTTTGCATGACATTCAATTTGATCTTATAAAATTTGATATGAAATTTTTGCAGCAATTTTATAAAAATGAAAAAAGCAAGATTATTCTTTCGGGATTGATGAAAACTGTAATCGGTTTAGGAATTGATACGCTCTGCGAAGGTGTTGAAACTGAACATGAAGCTGAATTCCTTAAAGAAATTGGGTGTACAAAACTTCAGGGTTATTATTATTGCCAGCCAATTCCAGAAGAAAAAGTTTTTGAACGTTACGAAAAAGGCATTCAAATCGGTTTTGAAAATCCTGATGAATCTGAATATTTCAGCCAGCTTGGAAAAATTAATCTTTATGATATTTCAAGTTTTGCAAATACAGATTCAGCGAATTTTAAGAATTTCTTTAATACACTGCCAATGTCAATTCTGGAAATTAACGGCAATGAAGTAAGAATTGTAAGAGGAAATAATACTTACCGTGAATTCATAAAAAAATATTTTAGTGTTTTACAAGCCGAAAAAAAGATTTCCTTAGATGATAATCCTTATAAAGCGGGAAATACATTTATTGAAACAATTCAGCAAAGTACAAAAACAAATGAACCGCTTATTATTGATGAAGATTTAAAAGACGGAACAAAAATTCACGTTTATATAAGAAGAATTGCTGTTAATCCTGTTACAAACGTTACGGCAATTGTTACCATAATTCTTGGCATTAATTCTATATAATAAAATTTTAGATTTTTTCTTTCATCATATTATAATAACTTCACAAAATAACAAAAAAGGTTTATATTAATAAAGATAATCAGGGAAAATCAGTTTGCTCTCTGAATAACATGAAATATTTATGTGGTAAAGCTAAAAATTGCTTTCGCAATTTTTTTAACGCTTTGCTATAAAACACCGGCCGCCAGCGGCCTTACACAGGAGACAATTTATGTCAAGAAAAATTACAATTATCGGTGCAGGACAGGTTGGTTCAACAGTTGCCTACGCTCTTACTTTGAAGCAGATTGCTTCTGAAATCGTCATCATCGACATTATTAAAGAAAAGGCTATGGGTGAAGCTATGGATATTCGCCAGGGTACACCTTTTGTTGGACCTGTTTATGTTCACGATGGTGATTACGAAGATGCAAAAGGTTCTGATATAGTTGTATTTACATCTGGTGTAGGACGCAAACCAGGACAGTCACGTCTTGACCTTACACAAACTAACGTTGACATTACAAAATCTGTTATTCCACAGATTACAAAGGCTGCTCCTAACGCACTTTATGTTATTGTAGCAAACCCAGTTGATATTCTTACTTATCAGTTTGTAAAAACTTCTGGCATTCCTGCAAACCGCATTTTTGGTACAGGTACAATGCTTGATACAGCTCGTTTCCGCGCCCGCATTGCAGAAACATACAAAGTTGCACAGGAAAACGTTCACGGTTATGTATTCGGTGAACACGGAGATTCTTCTTTCGTTCCTTGGTCTTTGGCAAACATTGGTTCTATTCCAGTTGATTCATTTGCAAAATCTTACCGCGGTGGAAAACTCCCTGATTTTGATAAAAACGATGTTGAAGATTACATCCGCAAATCTGGTGGAATTATTATTGCTGCTAAAAAATGTACAAACTATGCAATTGGTATTACAACAGCAACTTTGTGCGAAGCTTTGAACTACGATACAGATTCAGTTCTTACAATTTCTTCTATGCTTGATGGCGAATACGGAATTAAAGATGTTTGTCTTTCTATTCCAACAGTTATCGGTGGAAATGGAATTAAGGGAAGAATCGAAGCTCCTCTTACAGATGCAGAAATTGAATCTCTCCGCCACAGTGCAGAGTGCCTTAAAGACGTTATTAAACAGGTGAACTTCTAATGGAATACAAAATTGAACATGATTCGATGGGCGAAGTAAAAGTTCCTGCAGACAAATACTGGGGAGCTCAGACAGAACGCAGCCACGAAAACTTTGAAATTGGTGTTGGAATCGAAACAATGCCACGCGAAATTACAAAAGCCTTCGGTTACCTTAAAAAGGCAGCTGCAATGGCAAACAATGCCCTTAAGCCAGAAAAAATGACTGATGAAAAACTCAAGGCAATCAGTCAGGCTTGTGATGAAGTAATTTCAGGAAGCTTAAACGACCACTTCCCTCTTGTTGTATGGCAGACAGGTTCTGGTACTCAGAGCAACATGAATGCAAACGAAGTTATTGCAAACCGCGCTAACGAAATTGCAGGTAAAAAACTTTGCCATCCAAATGACGATATCAACATGAGCCAGTCTTCAAACGATACTTTCCCAACTGCACTCCATATTTCTGCAGTTAGTGTAATTGAAGACAAACTCTTCCCGGCTATCGATACACTCGTCGCAACTTTCAAAAAACTCGAAAAAGAAAACGAAGGAATCGTAAAATCTGGACGTACTCACCTTCAGGACGCTGTACCTATCAGTTTTGATCAGGAAATCAGCGGATGGAGAACATCTTTGGAACGCGACAAGGAAATGCTCGCAAGTTCTCTTCCATATTTGAAACAGCTTGCACTTGGTGGAACTGCCGTTGGAACTGGTCTTAACGCACCAAAAGGCTTTGACGCAAAAGTTGCTGAATGTGTTTCAAAACTTACAGGAAAAGAATTCATTACAGCACCAAATAAATTCCACGCCCTTACAAGCAAGGACGAACTTGTATTTGCACATGGCGCAATCAAAGCTCTTGCTGCAGATATGATGAAGATTGCTAACGATGTTCGCTGGCTTGCATCTGGTCCTCGTGATGGTCTTGGAGAAATCCATATTCCAGAAAATGAACCAGGTTCATCTATCATGCCAGGAAAAGTAAATCCAACACAGTGCGAAGCTGTTACTATGGTTGCCGTTCAGGTAATGGGTAACGATGCCGCAATTGGTTTTGCCGCAAGCCAGGGTAACTTTGAATTGAATGTATTTATGCCAGTAATTGCATATAACTTTATTCAGAGTGCACGCTTACTCGCAGAAGCAATGTTGAGCTTTAACAAAAACTGTGCTGTTGGAATCAAAGCAAACAAAGAAAAAATGCACCACAATTTGTACAATTCTTTGATGCTCGTAACTGCATTGAACCCATACATTGGTTATGAAAACGCTGCCAAAACAGCACACAAAGCCTTTGACGAAAACATCTCTCTCAAAGAAGCCTGTGTAGGATTAGGATTCCTCACCGCCGAAAAATTTGACGAAGTGTTTAAACCAGAAGCTATGGCATACCCTGTGTAAGGACGCTGGCGTCCGTTGTTCAATCGGAAGCCGTTAAAAAAATTGCGAAAGCAATTTTTAGGCTGTCCACATTTTGACTTTCTTCCGGTTCAGTTTTAAGCTGGGCCGGAAAACTTTTTAAGGAATACATGAAACAGAAAATACCAATTATTATTCTTATTGCTGCTTCACTTGTTCTTCTCGCTCTTATTACTCCCTCTTTTTTGCATAACAAATCACACGAAATTTCAAACAATCAACTTGTTGCTTCACACATTTACGGACTTATAGAAGGCAATATTCAGCGTCCAATTGGAATTGCTTCCGGTTTAAGTTCCGACGAATTTCTTGTACGGGCATTGGAACGCGAAGATAAAACAGATTTAAAATCAATGGAAGAAATGATGGCCTCATATCTAACTTCAATGAAAAATCAATTTGGATACGAAGCTTCTTATGTAGTTTCAGAAAAAACTAAACGCTTTTACACTAATCACGGAATTGAAAAAATAGTAAATCCACAGGTTGACCCATACGACAACTGGTATCCTATGTTTTTGGAAAGCGGACAAAAACTTCAGGTTGAATCAAACCGCGACCAGCTTTTTGACTACCGATGGAGTATTTTTGTAAATGCCCGCATTATTGGTGCAGAAGGAAAAACCATTGGTGTATGTGGAATTGCACTCCCTTTGGAAGACTGGAAAAAAATGCTTCTTCCTTTAGAAAAAGAATATAGAGTAAAAATCAATCTTATTGACACTCAAGGTTTAGTTCATATTGATACAGATTTTAACAACCTAAGAAACGCCTATATTTCGGAAGCACTTTTAGATAACGCAAACGATAGAACTTTTACGCATACCGAAAAAGGAAGAAACGGTTTTAGAATGACTCGTTTTATTCAAAATTTAAATTGGTATCTTGTAGTTCAAGGAAATAATTATATAGAAGCACAGATTGCCGGAACTGCTGCAATTATATTAATCAACATCTTCTTATTAATGTCTATTCTTTTGATTATTTTAGACCATAAAAAATTTTATCATCACGATCTTGTAAAATCATCTTTACCAGAAGATGAACTTACAGGACTTCCAAACAGAAATTATCTTAAAGAATCTTATGGCGAACTGGGTGTATTTAATACCACACGTTATAAATCGCTTGCTGTTTTTGATATAGACCATTTTAAAATTATAAATGATGGCCGCGACGGAGATAAAATCATTCTTGGAATTGTAGACCTTGCCAAAAAAGTTGTAGATGAACGTGGAATTATATTCCGCTGGTCTGGTGATGAATTTGTTCTTTTCCTTGAAATGGATAGCAAAGAAGCAATAGAAAGATTTAATCAGTTCTGCGAAAATGCTAAAAAAGATTTTGAAGTTACGGTTTCGGTTGGTATTGTAGATGTAGATCTTTCTGCAACTATAAAAACAAATTATTACCGTGCAGTACAGGCTTGCTATGCAATTAAAGAGAGTGGCGGAAACGGTGTTGGTAAACGATGAAAAAGAAATCCCAAAATCTTTTAAGAAATCAAACTTTTATCACTATTATTGCAAATATGGCTGTTGCTTTTTTTATAACAACAGCTATTTTGATTGTTTATTTTAACGATTATGTTGGTAAAAATCAGACAAAAATCATTTATCTTTCTGCCGAAAAAAAATTACTTGAATTGAATTCATTCTTTAATTCAGCAGAAAATATTGTTAATCAATATGAGGATTTTATTTTACAAACTTTAGATGAAGATAAAATTCTCGAAGATTCTGATTACGAAGCTCAATACATGGAAAACGTTTCAAGAATGATGGCATCGGCTATTTCAGACGTACAAAAAGGAACGGTTTGCCCCTACTTCCGCATGAACATAGAAAAATATGGCCCGACAAGAGGTGTTTTTTTAACAGGAAGTTATAAAAAATCATTTGTAAATATTCGAACTACTGATTTATCAAAATATTCTCCAAGCGATACGGAACACGTCGGCTGGTACTATCTTCCTTTGTGGAAAAAAGCTCCGGTTTGGACTCCTCCATACGAAAATTTAGCGCTCGGTCAAAAAATGATTTCTTACAGCGTACCAATTTACCGCGAAGACAGATTTATTGGCGTTGTTGGAATTGATTTAAGCCTTGCAATAATTGACGATATGGTAAAATCTTTTCAAATTGAAAATTCTACTGGACTTTTAATTGGAACTGAACAAAATCTTATTAATTTAGAAACACAGGAAGACCTTTCTAAAGCGGTTGAACATTCAGCAGAACTCGCCGAAATTTTGGAGCAATTTAGCAAATCTAAAAATCAAAAACTAAAAAGATTTATTTGGGATGGCGCTGGCCACTATGGAATTCT
>JAILCM010000004.1 GCA_024680155.1 Treponema sp. | reverse complement strand
ATCTGATAGTTCTGGCAAAAAGCACAGCGCAAAGTGCATCCTGTTAAAAATAAAGTTCCGCTTCCACCAAAAACTGTGATTAAAGGTTCTTCTCCGTAGTGAAGTCCCGCAAAAGCAAGTTTTAAATCAGCAGATTCTTTGCAAAAACCGAGTGGGGCATCAATTCTGTTTACACCACATTTTCTTGGGCATTGAGTGCAGTTTTTGTAATAATCCATTGTATCGAATGTTTGGAAGGTGCCTTTAGTGCAAGATTTCTTCATTTCAGTTTCCATAATTTTAGTAGGCGCCTTTAGAAACAAGAATTTTCATCAGATTTTGTAAAACATCCAAATCAAGGTCTTCCGATTCAAAATTTACAAGTCGGCCAAGTTCGTTCCAGTCATCGTCGTTGAGTTCTTCGCTAAATTCATCATCATCCTGTAAAAAAGCAAGCATTGCGGCAAGTTTTAAGCAGGATTTTTCGCTCGGTTCTTCATCAGTTGAATTATAAATGCAGGAATTTTCCCAATATTCAAAAACAGAAGCCGAAAGTCCCGGAATTGCAGCGTTTCTTTCAAAAAGATTGCGGATATTTTTGCTGATTTTGTTGTAATCAACTTTTCCGCTGTTCTGGCGTTCGTATTTAATTGTTTTTTGTATGTCGGTAAGAAATTTTTCGATTTCAGTCATGCTGGCATTATAGCAGATTCGGGAGTTTGTGTCAGTGTACATGTAGAAAGGTGCAGAAAAGAAGTTTTATCAAAAATTTTATTAAAATTATAGAAGTGTATGCTAGAATTCACTGAATTATTCTAATAAATAGGCAGGAGAAAGCTTATGAAAACAAAATTATTAAAATTATTGGCATCAGTTTTATTTGCAGTTTTACTTTTTACATTTACTGGATGCGAACAATTTCTTAATTATTTTGATCCGAGTAAACAGGAAATTAATCAACTCGAAATTGAAAACTCTGGACTTGCGGTAAATAAATACATCCGCGGTTCAATTGACGGCAATGAATGCGATATAACTTTGTACGCAAGCAATGGAACATTCAGTGCAGAAAAAACTTCACGCGCGGCAGAAACTAGCGATACTTACGAAGGTTATTTTGTTTATAATTCAGAATCTAAAACGCTTTATCTGCGTGTTTCGGTTCAGAATTTTAGTTATAAAAAGGCCACGGAAATCGATTTATCTGGAACAAACGGTTCTGATTCTGACAAGCCGATTTCAGTTAGTTTTAAAGCATCTAATAAAAATGATTTTACAAATGCAATCAAAGTTGTAAGTGAACTTGAGCCGGTTGGAGAAGAAATTTCAGAATCTGGTGAAAGTGGTGAAGAAGGCGGAACCGGTGAAGGCCAGGGCGGAACTGGTGATAACGGTCGAGAAGGCGAAGAAGAGGGTACCGGCGGTAGTAGCGAAAGTGGTGGTTCTACCGAAAATCAGGGCGGAACAGGTACTCAGGAAGAGCCTCCAGCTCCTCCTCAGGGAAAAACTTATTCAGATTATGTAGATGGAATCCGCTATTTAAATTTTGGCGAAAAATCAGATGACGAAGATGTAGTTTTTGTTTCAACAATTAAGCCTCTTCCAAAACCAGATTATTCAGCTATAGATAATGCCGTAAAAGATCTTGATATTGATTCTTCTAAATACAGTATTGAAGAAGCCGGAAAATTAATTGTAGAAACTGCTGGTGCAAAAACAATCAAGGAAAAAGCAAGGGCAATTTATGCTTGGATTTGTTACCATGTAGATTACGATTATTCTTATTCCAATTATTCTGCCGAAAATGCATATTTTGACCGGCTTGCAGTTTGTGACGGTTATTCAAAACTTGTAGATAAAATGTGTAAAGCTGTTGATGTAGATTCAGTTCAATGGGTTGGTCTTGTAGTAAATCATACAACTTATGGTAAAGCAATAAATAAAGATCAACACGCTTGGAATAGAATCTGCCTGGACAAAAATACCCAGCAATATTTCTTGCTTGATGCAACATGGGGCTCAGCAGGAACTCTTTCTACAAAAAAATATATGGATGACCAGTGGTTTGACCCGGACCCATGTTATTTTGTAACTTCGCATTGGAGTGATGAAGGTGGTGCTCTTATTTCTCCGTCGATTAGTCGTGATGATTTTATGAAACTGCCTATTTTGGATCCAAGATTAGAGCAGTATTTTGACGGAAAAGAACTTCTTGAATTCTGTTATAAGCATAATATTTCTGATGTTGTTACTTTAATGAATGGATGGAAGGGGGAAATTTACAAACTTCCAATAGCAGCTACTTTAATAAAAGGAAAAGAATACGAAATTGCATATGAAAATGAATATTCCGGCGGTTATCAGTCTAAAAAAATTTCATCAGATTTAAACACTACGGATGAAAACCTGACATTTAGTGATTCAGGATTATGGCTGTCTTATAAACTGGCAACAAAATATTCATCAGAAGAACTGTCGCAAAATGAACAGGCAGATGTAAAATTTATTTATTATGATGACCAGATTGAATTAATTCAGCGTGAAAATGGTATTGGTGTTCGCGATCTTGGAAATTGGATGGTTGGTTTTCCAGACTGGCCAAAAGAAATAAACGGAAGTGTTTATTTTTGTTCTCCAGATGTTCCTATGGCTTCTTGGGCTTCATCAGCTATTTTTGATCCCCTATATCAGGAATGGACTTTTATAAAAGGACATTATAGCTCTGAGAATAATATTTGGCGTTCATCAGACTACGACTACATAGATTTTGATGATGATCCGGTAACTTTGATAAAACAGGTTGTTACAAAGATTGACCCGCGTATCGATTTAAGCAGAACTGGTGATTATTTGGACAGGGATTATAACGAAGTTTACATTCCGTTGAGCAAAAAGGAAGAAGCTGAAAATGCCGTCTTAAATTTTGACTGGACTCAGGATAAAGAGTTTTCAGATTTTGTTCACTGGATGCAGTCCCATAATGTTCCGCAGGATCAGATTGATTTTTATATAAAAATGGCAAAATTCCCATATCAGAGAGGAAAAACTGTTTCTAGAAATGAAGGCACAAGGTTTGCCGGACCGGATTGGGTATACGATGCTACTAGTAATATTGTAGATGATAAGGGAGAGCCATTGTATTCAGGTGGTATGCAGAAATTCTTTGAATTCCGAAAGCATGAACAAAGACATCTTTTTAATAACGAAACTATTCCAATTTTAATGGTTCACATAAAAGATTCTGATGGAATTGTTACAGAAGAACCTCCTGCTGATTTCTTTGAACATGAAGCAGAAAATATAAAATATAAGCTTACAAATTCCGGCTTAAAGAATAATTTTGAAGTATATTTTGCAGAAATTGAAATGAGTTATTCTGAAATTTCTTCAAAATTGACCCCAGAAGATTATATGTATATTGCTTCCTGGAGACAGTATTCTTATTTGTGGGATGAAGCACTTGCAATAATTAAGGAAAAAGATCCTGAGCTTGCAAAGAAATTTGAAGATAAAACAAAGAGTGCAATAATCAAATATTTTGATAATGATGATTTAAACGGCAAAATTGGAAACATTAATGGAGAACATTTTGTAAAAAGCCGACTTGATAACATTATGGACAATATCGGTTATTCACGAGTTGATCATATAAACATTTTTGGTTCAGAAATGAAATATCATTCGCCACAATGTTTTAATATGAATTGTGTTCGTGATGTGGCAATTTGTCCGTTGTGTATGTACTCTTTTGATATTGATTAGTTTGAGGCACGGAAAGCAATTTTAAGTTTTCTCTGTATGCAAAATGCTTTCCGTGTTGTTTGAACTTTGGTGTACTTGTAGCAGATAAGTTTTTCGTCTAAAATGATTTTATCGTAGGAGCAAAAAATGAATCCTACGATAAAATCAAAAACAGGGAGATTTGTATGAAAAATATTTCTAAAAAAATATTTGTTGTGTTTACTTTGATGGCTTTTGCTGCAGTTCTTTTTGCTGGTGATTATGATTCGGTTCCAAAAAAGTACCAGCCTGCAAAATTTACAAAAGCTGTTGAAAAGAAACTTGGCCACAAATGCGAAGATTACGAAAAATCTATAGTTGATTCTTCTTATGCCTATTATTTCGAAGAAACTGATGAAAAATGGACAAAAGAATCTTGGGAATCTGCAATTGCAAAAGCCGCTGAACTTTGTTCAAATAAAGCTGCCATTGCCGCTGCCAAAGCCGGAAAATTCGGTGAAAAATTCTTAAAAGCTTTTACCGTTTCCGCCGAAGATGCCGTTAATTCCTTTACCAAATGGCTCGACGAAAAAAGCGACGAATACGATAACCGAAAAAAGTAGAGTTTTTTTTATATGCTGAATCCGCGCGCCCGAGCGTGGAGCAGCTTTAGTCCACCGCAAGCGAAGCCGAATGGCTGAGTGCGGAGGATGAGCGTTAGCGAACTGCGGAAGGCGAGTTGGATGAATAAATCTGCGCCAGAACCTAGTCCCAATCTACCTCTATACTTCTACTCTCTTTATTCGGAATGCGCTGGTACGTTAGGCAGTCGGCGCGGTGAACAGAAATGCCTTTGGTGCGGGTAACGTAGCCCATAATTAAATCTGGGTAGCGCGGGTTGCAGCACTGAGCTAAATTGTAGAGAACATTTTTCTGGCCCTGAACCAATACATCGCGTGGTTTGGACTGGTCCGGGGCTTTTGATGGATCTCCGTGTTTTGTGCGGCGTTTTTTTGCAGGAATTGCGGTTGCTTCGGTAGTGCCTTCTTTTGGCATGTTGAGGGTGTCGCTGAAGGTCGGCTCGTTTGCCATAAGCCATGAGTGTATTTTCTGGTGTGCCTTTGAAGTTTTTACAATCTTGAGCTGGCTTTCGGTTGGGTGTGCCTGCGGATTTGTAATAATTTCTATAATCTGTGTGTTCTGGAGCGGCTTACTAAGCGGAATGATTTTTCCGTCTGCTTTTGCGGCAATTATTTTTTCTCCGATTGCAGAATGAATTGAATAAGCAAAATCGATTGCAGTTGCACCGGCCGGAAGTTTACGAACATCGCCTTTTGGTGTAAAAACGTAGATTTCGTCGCCAAGAAGTTCGTTTTTGAGCGTGTTGAAGGTCTCTTCGTCGGTAAGGCTTGTTTCTTTGAGTTTTTGCAGTTTATTAAAAATGTCGAGCTTGTCGGCTTCTACTAAATCGTGGTTTGTGCCTTTTTTGTAAAGCCAGTGGGACGCAATTCCGTGTTCTGCAAGATTGTGCATTTCGTTTGTACGGATTTGAATTTCAAGAGGCTTTCCTTCACAAATTACGGTTGTATGCAGAGACTGGTAACCGTTTGCTTTTGGAATTGCAATGTAATCTTTAAATCGTCCGTCCATCGGTTTCCAAAGTCCGTGAACAATTCCAATAAGCGTGTAACATTCTGCGGCGGTATTACAAAGAACACGGAGTGCCAGCAAATCGTAAAGTTCTGACGGTGCTTTGTTGCGCTTTCGCATTTTCTGGTAAATTGAATAATAATGTTTTGCGCGGCTTGTGATTGTTACGTGAATGCCAGCTTTTTCTGCCGATTTATAAATGCTGTTTACGGCTTTTTCAAGGTAAGCGGCGCGTTCATCCTGAGACTGTGCAACAATTTTTTCTATCTGAACATAAACCGAAGGATTTGTATATTTTAAACTCAAATCTTCAAGTTCATTTTTTTCTTTCTGCATTCCAAGACGGTCTGCAAGCGGTGCCCAAATTTCTATTACCGATTCTGCAAGGGCTCTCTGTTTTTCTTTTTCAAGGCTTTCTATATGGCGGATTCTGTCTAAACGGTCCGAAAGTGTGAGCAAAATAACGCGGGCATCATCACTCATCGCAAAAAACATTTTACGGATTGAATCAGATTCATGGAGCGTGCGTGAATTCAGCGGCAAAGAAATGATTTTATTTGTTGTTATAAGGATGTTAGAAACGTTTTCTCCAAAATTAGCCGCAATTTCTTCCGAAGTTACGCCAAATTTGTGAATTGGATGAAGAATTCCAGAAACTATAGTGTCGGCATCAAGACGGTTAGAAGCAAGAATTTGTGCTACACGGAGAGGATGAAGGTAATAAGGAAGCCCGCAGTCACGTTTTAAATTGCCGGTTTTTTCTATTAAAAGATTCCATGCTTTTTGAATGTGAGCTTTATCATCTGGAGAATAATTGTCGTTTACCAGAAAAAACTCGTTTATAAGAGCGTCCGGTTCGTCAATTTTTGACTTAAAAATATATTCAATTCCCATAAAATCCTCCCACTTTATTTTAGGAAATCAATAAAATTCTTCTAGAATCTTCTATATTTATAACAATTTTTTCTGTATTTTGATAGTAATTTAACGGTAATTTAATTGCAATTTTGTCGCAACTTTTTTTGGAAATTAGTATAGTTTTGTTATATAATAAAAATATTAGTAAAAAAGAAAATCTGTTCGTTCAGGTGTAATAAATGAAAAAGTTTTTTATAAATCTTGCCGTTTTTTCTGTTTTGACTGTTTTTTCTACAAATTTTTGTTTTGCTCAGACCAAGGCTCAATCCCAATCAGAAAAAAACAACGCAGCTAAAGATGTTCAAAAAATTTCTGTTGAAGATGCAGTAATTCTTGCAGCCGATAATAATATCAGTTTAAAAAGACAAAAATTAGAACTTGATGTGCTCGAAAAAAAAGATAAATATTCGTGGAATGGTATAAGTCCTTCAATCAGTCTTGGTGCAGGTTATAGTGACAGCTTTGTTTCGTGTACTTTTGGTGACGGCGGTTACACAAGTATAGACACTGGTGCCGGGAACTGGTCTTTAAACGGAAGTTTAAGTTTTAGACTTACACCATCTCTTGCGGCTTCCATTAAATCTGCAAAATTGGCTTACGAAAATGGAATTGTAACTTACGAAGAAGCAGTTCGTTCTGTGGAATTAAATGTTCGTAATAATTTTTACGGTTTACTTTCTACAAAAGAAAATATTGCACTCCAGGAACGTAACATGGAAACTGCGCGGGTTCGTTACGAAAATAACCGTGATAAATTTTCTCGTGGTCAGCTTTCGGAACTGGATTTGCTTAATTCACAATATAATTACGAAAGCTTAAAACCAAAAATTCAGCAGTCAATTAATACTTATGAAAATGCACTTGCTTCGTTTAAGCAGATTTTGGGTTTGCGTCAGGACCAGGAAATTGAACTTGTTGGCTCTATGGATGATTTAATTCCTCCAGAGAATTTTGAGCTTGATGTAAATATTGATGAGATTCCTTCTGTAAAAAAACTTAAGGCTTCTATTGAGGCACAAAAAATCTCACTTTCTTCTGCAAAATTTTCAGCTTGGGGCCCAAGTGTTTCGGCTTCTTATTCGTATTCATTAGGTGGAAAACTTGAAAGTGGGGCTGCAAGCAGCGGTCGTGATTCTCTTTCTTTGAATGTTTCTATTCCGTTGGATGGATATTTGCCGTGGAGTTCTAGTGCTTTGAGTATTGATACTCAAAAATCTAATCTTGAAAAATTGCAGTTGCAACTGGAAGATTCAAAAACGACAGCATCACTTTCTATAGAAAATAAAATTAAATCATTACGACAGATGAATTTGCAGATAAAAACTCTTGATCAGAATGTTGAAATTGCGCAGCGTACTTATGATATGACGCTTCGGGCTTACAACGCAGGTTCAAAAGATTTACTGACCTTGCAGAGCGCTTCTGATTCTTTGATGAATGCTCGTTTAACACGTCAGCAGCAGCTTTATTCAATTCTTTCTGCCGTTCTTGATTTGGAAGATACTTTGGGCATTCCGTTTGGTTCACTTGGAGATAAAAACTAGGATTTGAAATAACGCAAAAATTAAAAATATAAACTGAAATATAAAAATTGGGGATTTGAAATGAGTAAAAAGAAAATTATTACAACAATCATTATTATAGTTGTGCTTCTTGCGGCTACAGGCGGCGGAATTTTTTATTTAAAAAAATCGCAGGATAAAGCAAAAGCTGGTGCCGGAGGAATGGGCGGCTTTGGTGGTGCTGGTGGATGGGGTGGTGCTCCAAAATCTGCAACTGCGGTTCGTACAATTGTTGCTCAAAAAAAGACCCTTACTGACTTTGTATATACAAACGGTGAAATTGAAACTCAAAAATCAATAGAAGTTTATCCTTCAATGAAAGGAAAAGTTGTAGAAATGAAAGTTTCTCTTGGTTCAACTGTAAAACAGGGTGACATAATTGCTTATATTGACCCTTCTGAACCTGGAAGTTACTACGCAAAAAGTCCGGTTCTTGCTCCAATTAGTGGAAGCGTAATCACAACGCCGGTAAAAATCGGGCAGACAGTAAGTGTAAGTTCGGTAATCACAAAAATAGGCGATATCAGCAATCTTCAAATTACGGTAAAAGTGCCGGAACGTTATGTTGCAGATATTGCACTTGGACAAAAAGCGGAAATCACTTTGCAGGCTTATGGAGAAGAAAAATTTTATGCTTCGGTTGTTCGCATTTCTCCTGTAGTAGACCCTGTAACACGAACAAAAGAAGTTATTTTGAATTTTGATAAACGCTATGACAAAGTAAATGCCGGAATGTTTGCCCGTGTAAAACTTTTTACTCTTGATTATGGCGGATTCCCGGTAATTCCTCAGGATGCTTTTGTAGAAAACAGCGACGAATATTATCTTTTTATTGCAAAGGAAGACGGTACTGTTACAAAGCGCAAGATTCGTCGTGGAAAAAATATTGACGGAAGCTTCCAGGTTGTAGAAGGACTTGAAGAAGGTGAAATTGTAGTTGTAGAAGGAATGCTTTCTTTGTATGAAGGCGCAAAAATCAAGGATATAAGCGGAAACGTTGTTGTTCAGGAAGCCCCTGCTGGTGGTGAAGGTTTTGATGGTAAAAATGCACCGGGAGCTTTGCCGGAAGGAACTAAAAAATGAGTTTGAGCAGAAAAACACTTGAACATCCAGTCCTCATACTCATAGTTTTTGCTCTTTTGGGAATGGTCGGAATTTTTACTTTGAGTAATGTTGCAATTGCCCTTATGCCGGAAGTTGAAAATCCGTCTCTTTCAATTAATACGTCTTTTCCGAATGCAGACCCGGAATCTGTAGAAAAGTCGGTTACAAAGTTGATTGAAAGTGCGGTAATGAGCGTTAATGGCTTAAAAAATCTTACGTCAACTTCAAACGAAGGTTCTTCCAATGTGTCGCTGGAATTTGAATACGGAACAAATCTTGACCAGGCAATGAATGATATTCGCGATAAACTTGACCGCGTAAAAAGGGCGCTTCCAGATAATGCGGGAACTCCAACAATTTTCCGTTTTAGCGGCGACAATGGCGAAATCATGCGAATCCTTATCCGCGGTAACCGTTCTGTAGATGATTTAAAACAGATTGCCGAAAGTAATGTTGTTGCAATTCTTGAACAGGCGGACGGTGTTGGAGAAGCCGAAGTTTATGGTGGACGAACGGCTCAGGTAAATGTACGTCTTGACCAGAATAGAATGGCAGCTTATGGATTTACGGTTCCAACAGTTACCGGCGCACTTTCCAGACAAAATCTGGAACTTGGTGGTGGAAAAGTTCAGGAAGGACGACGAAATTATATTGTAAGAAC
>JAILCM010000312.1 GCA_024680155.1 Treponema sp. | reverse complement strand
GACAATCAAATCACATTTTGTATTTAAATTAAGATTTTCTGCCGTTGAGTGAATGAACTGGGCATCTAAGTTTTTTTCTTTTGCTAATTTAAGCATGTCTTCAGAAGCATCCATGCCTATCCATTTTATTTTTTTGCTGTTGAATTGGCTTTGCTGACCATAAATCCAGTTTCCAGTTCCGCATGCTAAATCTAAAACTGTAAATTCTTCTTTATGAAAAAGCAATTCTTCGAGATCCTTGTCTATCGGAAAAGTTGTCCGCGATTTGTTCTTATCATACACTTTTGAAACATTCGAATAATCTGTTTTAAGCATTTATTCCATTCCACTCCTAAAAAAGCAGGCCAGCGGCCTGTCGCCATAACAATTGGTTGTACCGCAGCGGGCTCGACCCGCTGTCGGCTACGAACCTTTGTTATGTGATTTTACATCTGCATCAGTGCAGAATAATTTAAATTATGCTCTCTTGCATATGCAAGAAAATCTTTTTCTTCTTTTGTTACTCGAATCTGAAATTTTAACGGTGAACCGAATTTTTGTTTCCTTCCAGCATTTTCTCTTGCGCCACCGTGACCAAGCTTCTTTTCGTAAGAAGCAAGCCCTGATATTTTCATATACTCTTTTTCAGAGATAATTTTTTCATCTGGAAAAACTTCTGATTCTAATTTCTTGAAAACATAACCTTCCGAATCTTTTACAAAAACATAATCCATATCAGACCTCCTTTAAACGCTGCTTTGCAAGCTTTATCTTATCCTTTGGCGTTTTTTGCGACTTTTTTACAAAAACAACTCCAACTACAATAATTTTCCCGGCCTTATATTTGAAAAGCGAGCGAAGTTCATTGGATTTAATCTCAAAAAAATCTTTTTGCAACGGTTTTACACGGACAAATTCAATTCCTTGAGTTTCAATCTTTGTGTATTCGTCTCCAAGCAGTTTCTGCTGAGATTCTTCCAAAGATTTTATCTCTGCTTCTGCTTGCGGCAATTTTTCTACTTTGAACTTCATAATTATATAATAAGGTGATAATTTGAAATTGTCAACATTTTCAAATTACTATAACAAATCAGGCTTGACCTGATTTGTTATAGTAATTATTCCCATTCTTTTGTATAAGAGTTATAATACAGAGCTTCTCCAACTGATAAGTCAAAATAAATAACATAATCATTATCTGAAATCCTATCATACCAGAAATTAATCCCCTTATACTCAGTACCAATTCCACCCCACATATCATTAGGAGCTAAGCCCAAATCAATAAAAGAATCTGGGTTTTTCCCATTAATATTTTTATAATTATCTATTTTTTCTATAATCTGTTTCCCGATTTTTTTAGCATGATTTACATACCCATTTCCAATATTCCAATAAAGAAAAAATAATATAAGAAATGAAAAAAGTAAAATAAAGATAAATATGATAATTTTTTTTACCGCTTTAACTTGTATCATTTTTATTCCAAACAGCGCCCCAGTGCGGGCGTCCACATAACAATTAGTTGTACCGCAGGCGGCTTGTCCGCCTGTCGGCTACGAACCTTTGTTATGTGTAATTTTTCATTTCCTGTAAAGCACTTTTATAAAAAGCATTAAAATCTTTTACCTTATAGGAACCATATATTTTCTCGTAATAATTTATACTTTTTACATATTCATCTCTAGTAAAATCTTTAATTTTATTTACACCTTGAACATTTAATATAAAAATTTCAAAATTCAAAGCAAAGTCTTTAAGGTTTTCAGGTTTTATTTTAATTAAGATTTCTTCATTTTTATATAATTCTAACACGTTGCTATCGGGTTCACCATCTTCAAGTAGTAAAATAGATATAAAATTTATTATATCAATATTTTCAACAATTAATTTTTCATATTGATTTGCTTTTCTGCTTCTTAGATAGTACAGTTCTTTTAGACACGCAGAAGTTAATATAGGATTTTTTTTGTAATATTCATTAATAAATGCGTCTTCCAAATATTTGCAATTCTCTGCTTTTTGCATTTTTGCATAAGCTAAAATTGCACCCTGTTTTTTATAAAGAGAATCAGAGTGTAAGTATTCTGAAAACTTTTTGCAAAAATCAATTTCTTTTAATTTTGAATCTATATACTCAAAATCTTCATCTTTGATTTTTAATGTTACGTATATATCAGTTAAGAATTCTATAATATTTGGAAAAATAAATTTATTTTCATTTTTCTGATCTATATCAATTAAATCATTTAATTCAAACGGTATATGGAGTATTTCTTCTTTTGAAAAATAATTATAAAATTCGTCGCTATTGTATAAATCGTTGGAAAACAGTTCAATAATATTCATTTATTTTTCCTAATACCTCGCGCCCCAGTGCGGGCGTCCACATAACAATTGCTTAAACCGCAAACCGGCTTGACCGGTTTGTCGGCTTTGAAGCTTTGTTATGTGTTTTTATTTTCCTAACGGTACATAACCATTATTCTCGATAATTCTTTGCCCTTCTGGTGAAAGAATCCAGTCTATTACGTTTTTTACATTTGCATTTTTATTATCTTTTCTGTATACAGCATAAAAATAAGAAGATAGAGGATATTTTCTATTTTGAATATTTTCTTTTACAGGTGAAATTCCATTTAGCGAAATCATTTTTACTTTTTCATTTCGTGTGATTCCTTCTACATAGTAACGGAATGAATATCCAATGGGCTTACCAATTAAAATTCCAATTGGATTTGTTAGAGTCTTTTCTCCATTCATAAAGTTTAAAAATGCCGTTTGGCTTCCACTTCCTTCCTTTCTTTGCCACGCTGCAATTAAACAGTTTTCTCCACCAAGTTGTTTCCAATTTTCAATTTTCCCAGAATAGATTCCTTTTATCTGATTAACTGACAAATCAGTAACGGGGTTGTTTACATTTACAATAAATACAAAGGCTTCCAAACCAATTGGAACAAATTCCAATTCTACATTATTTTGTTCTGCGTATAATAATTGTTCTTTTGAAGGCGTAGCACAAAACACAATATCAGAAGTTCCGTCAACAACAGACTTGTAAGCGCCCCTTGTATTGCTCATTTGAACTTTGCTTTCTTCAGTAAATTTTTTGCCGTCAAAGCAAACTGATTCTTCAGGATAAATTGCTGATGCAATGGCAGAAAAAACAGGATACAATGCGCTTGCTCCGTCAAGGATTGGAATATTTTCGTTTATTTTAAAATTCGATCTTGTATATTGTATTTTAGAGTTTTTATCAAACGGAAGATATTCATTCAAACTGATTGCAAGTGTTGAAGCTTCGTTACTTCCAGCAACTACTGATATCATTCCAGAATTTTTATGAACTATATTAAATTTTATTCCATAAAATATAAGACTTGTCATCCCTAATATGGAAATGATAATAAAAAGTACAACAAAACTTTTCTTCATATTACATTCCGTGAACAGCAATTGAATATATTATAAAAAGCAAAAAACCGCCAATTATTGCAATCCAAGCCACAATCAATACTGCAGAAATTATTATATGTTTTTTTATTTCTTTTCTTTTTTCTGAGTTTTCTTTATTTGTCCTGCAAAATCGGATTATAGAAGATACCATCCAAATTAGTGCCAAAACCGGAAGTGCTAAAATTATAAATTCCATTTCTTTTCCTTCTTAATCAAGCGCCCCAGTGCGGGCGTCCACATAACAAAATTTCTACGTATCCGGCATAAAAATCTTATACTGCAAAAAGAGTCAGCATAAGCTGGTATGGCAGCTACATTATATGTCGATTATATAACGAATTATGAAAAAGTAATAGATTTTTATGCGGATACTAATAAGCTCATAATATTTTGTCTAAAGGACTTACAACTCCACCGGCTCCACGGTTTAAAACATGAGTGTAAATCATGATTGTACTTACATCACTGTGTCCAAGAAGTTCCTGGATTGTGCGTATATCATAACCAAATTCAAAAAGATGCGTTGCAAATGAATGTCGGAAGGTATGGCAGTTTGCATTTTTATTTATCCCTGCTTCAGCAACGGCTAGTTTTACCGCTCTTTGCATAAGGCTTTCGTCTAAATGCCAGCGGCCTTCTTCTTTTGTTGTTTGATTTTTTCAACGGTTCTTTTGCGGAAAGCTGTAGTACTCTTATATATAGAAAGAAATGCTTTAATCCATTTTGTGTAGCTTTCGATTGTGCGTGGACTGTAACGCTTTGTAAGGTAAATAAGGCAAGTCTATTTGTTCATAAGGAGTTACAAGATAACAAGCAAAAACCCGCAGCATAAGATTATACTGCGGGCTTGAAACAGATTTTGGATATTTACTTCAAAGCTTCCTTAAGCACCTTAAGGTTATCTTCCATAATCTTAAGATAAGTTGTGCCGGCAGCTGCCTGTTTTAAAGTTGTAGACTGGATTGAATCCATTGTAAGAACTTTTGCAGTCTTGTTCTTTGTGTTCTGAACAATAGTTTTAGCAATTTTTCCGTCGCCGCTTTCAATTTTGAGGACAGAATTTAAACCAATTTCATCTACTTTTTTAGACAGGAATACTACGGTTTCAAAGCTTGCTTCTGTTTCTGCAGAACAGCCCACAAATGCAGCATAGTAATCAAGACCGTAATCATCTACAAGGTAGCGGAATGGGAAGCGGTCACCAAAGAGAATTGTCTTTTTTGCAGCTGAAGCCACAACAGCAGTGTAGTCTTTATCCAAAGCATCAAGCTTTGCAGCGTAAGCAGTGTAGTTTGCCTTATAAACAGCGGCATTTGCAGCGTCTTTTTCGCAGATGGCAGCAGTAATTTCTGCACACAAAACCTTTGCATTACGGAGAGAAAGCCATACGTGCTCGTCGTATTCAACCTCTTCATCATCATCGTGATGGTGGTGGTGCGCTTCTGCCTCGTGATCATGATCTTCATCATCGTGGTCGTGATCTTCGTGTTCTTCCTCTTCTGCCTGCATTCCTTCCTTAATTTCTTCGGCCTTTACCTTGTCACCAAGAACTTCAAGAAGATTGATAACCTTCATATTTTTATTTGTTGCATTTTTGAGTGCGTCTTTTACCCAGCCGTCGCTTTCGCCGCCAACGTAGATAAAGATATCTGCGGTAGAAATTTTTGCGATATCCTGAATTGAAGGCTGATAAGAATGGAGGTCAACGCCGTTTCCAACAAGAAGTGTAAGCTGAGCTGACGAAGCCTTGTCTCCCATAATTTCGCGGGTCCAGTCATACTGTGGGAAAATTGTGGTTACAACTTTGAGTTTTCCATCCTTTTTGTCTGCCTTTTTAGCCGCAAAAGTTGATGCAGTGAGTGCCGTAAAAATTGCAGCTGCCATTAAGATTTTTCTAATTTTCATTTTAAACTCCTATGTTAAGTGGACGGTCAGAACCGCCGGTTTATTTAACTGTTTTAATGCTAGGGGCGTTGCGGGGGTGGTCCCCCGCAGGGTGGGTAGGGCGCAACGAAGTGCGAACGTAGGGCGGGGCTCCGCCCTCCTTACTATTCCCTATTTTCTATCCCCTAACTAAGCAATCGCTTTTTCATCCAGACATTTCATTAATTCTGCCTGAATTGCATCCTTGTTATAGCCTTTTCCGATGATTACAAGCTGATTAACACGGTCACCGAACTGGTCATCCCAGGCTTCCTTAACATCGGGATTGTATTCCAGATACTCCTGCTTCTGTCTTTCTTCCAGAGCATCAATCCAGTAGGCAACAGTCATTACAGAAGAATTACGTCCTGCCTGTTCAAAAAGCTGAACATTGGCATCAGCATCGCTAAACCAGATGTAGCCCTTTGCGCGGATAAGCTCTTTTGGATAATTGTTGTTTACAAAATTCATAAAACGTTCGCGGTTAAAAGGACGTTTTTCTTCAAATACAAAACTTGAAATTCCGTATTCACCTGTACATCCCTGAGTTGCACGATTTGGTTCGTTCAAGCTGTTGATAGCCTTCTGAATTGCTGAAGATGAATCTATCTGTTCGTAATCAAATGGTTCAGTTGTTGTAATCTGATCAATGTCAATATTGCCGTTTACACTGTGGAAAATCGGAGCACGAGGCTGGAAGTCGCGGATAATAGCTTCAACTTCCTTAAGCTGTTCTTCATTCAAAAGATCGCATTTGTTGAGGACAATAAAATTGCAGAATTCAATCTGGTCAACAATGAGGGTAGAAATTTCTTCTGCGGTAAGATTGTTTTCGTCTGTTGAGGCTTTGTCGGCCTTCTTTTTAAGGTCATCAAGGAATTCGCGGTAAATTCTGTCGGCATCAACAACAGTAACTACAGATGTAAGATATACGTTTGTGTCAGGATTGTCTTCTTCATAGGCAAGGAAGCTTGCAGAAACAGCGCCCGGATCAGAAATTCCAGATGCTTCTACAAATACAACATCAACAGAATCAAGATTAGAGATTTTTTCAATCTGCTTGATAAATTCTTCGCGCAAAGTGCAGCAGATACAACCGTTCTGCAGCTCAAACATAGGACATTCTGTAACATTAGAGCCGTTTTTCTTAAGAATTTCTGCATCTACGTTGATGCTTCCCATATCATTTACAATAAGCGCAACTCGGCGTTTTTCCTGACGGAGCAGATTATTGAGCAAAGTAGTTTTTCCAGATCCAAGATAGCCAGTGATGAGGACAACGGGCTTTTTATTTTTATAATTTTTCTTCATGGTGATTTATTTCCTGTGTAAGCCCGCCGGTCAGAGCGGGCGTTGTTTAATAGCAAAGCGTTAAGAAAAATTGCGATGCAGCAATTTTTTAGCTTTACCTTCTTGTCTAAAAAATTGTACACAACTATTAAATCACCAGCTTGACTTTCTGCTTTACAAGGGTTGCAGGTACAAAAAGCATTGCAGAAAGAATAATGACATTTATATAGAAGAAACAGATAAACTCTTCTGGTTCTGCATATATAGCAGGACTTGTTTTTTTATTGGCGCGGATTATCTGAAGTACAAGGCATACCGGGCAGTCTTCTTCCTGGCAGCTGACTTCGTGCCCGCTGTGAATGGCTTCAAAAGCCAGAGCAGAAAATATTGCAAAAATCAGGCAGAGTGCAAGAGAGGTGAGTATGCTCTTTTTATTCTTCATCATTTTCTGCCTCTTTTTTATTTGCGCAGTCGGTACAAAGTCCGTAAAAAACCGTTCTAAGCGGATTGATTACAAAACCATGTTCAGTTTTAAGGTGCCCCCCAAGCTCTTCCAGTTCATCGCATTCAAGGTGGATAAGACGTCCGCAAAGCTCACATTTTAAGTGGAAGTGCCGTTCGTTTTTGCTGCAGTTTTCTCCCGCATATTCAAAACAGGCCGCAGAATGATCGTCTATAAAATATTTTTGAATTTTGCCTTCGTTTACCAGTTTTTCCAGCTGGCGGTAGATTGTTGCAATTCCAATAGAAATCTTTTTTTCTTCAAAATGAAGACGCACATCTTCTGCAGTAAAATGCTTTCCCTGCATTTCGCGAAGATAAGAAAGAAGAAGTTCCTGTTGTTTTGTTTTATAGACCGTTTTCTGCATTTTTTCTCTACAATTTGATAACGGTTATCAAAATTACAGTAAGGTCGTAAAAATGTCAATAGAATTTGATAATTATTATCAAATTCCGAAATTGCTCAGATTTTTTCTTTTTGCTACAATAAGGTATGTCTATACTCAGTTTTGCAATTGTCTGCCCAATGCTATTTCTTGCCGGATTTGTTGATTCCATTGCTGGTGGCGGCGGCTTAATATCTTTGCCGGCTTATCTTTTTGCAGGACTTCCAATTCATAACGCAATTGCAACAAACAAATTTTCTTCCACCTTTGGAACAGGACTTGCAACTGTACGTTTTATTAAAGGAAAACTTGTAATCCTAAAACTTGCCATTCCATCAGTTTTCTGCGGATTCTTGGGCTCTGCCATAGGTGCAAAACTTTCACTTCTAGTTCCAGAAAACGTCCTCAAAACTATGCTTCTCTTTGTTTTGCCAGTTGTAGCTTTTTGCGTTTTGAATAAACGTATTTTTAAGCCTTACGAATCAGAAGTTTTTGACTGCACAAAAAAGACTTTTGCTATTGTAATGATTTCTGCACTGATTATTGGAATGTATGATGGACTTTACGGCCCGGGAACAGGTACTTTTTTGATTATTGCATTTAATGTGTTTGCTAAAATGTCACTCAGACAGGCAAATGCCCACACCAAAGTAATCAATTTTTCTACAAATGTTGCCGCCTTTGTAGTGTATCTGATTAACGGCCGTGTTATGATTCCGCTTGGAATTGCTGCAGCTGCAAGTAATATGCTTGGAAATTATCTTGGATCTGGGCTTGTGATGTCGAAAGGCCCTAAAATAGTAAAACCTCTCATTATTTTTGTTTTAACTCTGCTTCTGGTAAAAATTATTATTGGTTTTTAAGCATATTTGACACAATAACAGTAGAGGACTTTCTAATTCAGTTTTTCTGATTGCCTTCCATGCGGATTGTAAAATTTGAGTTCATGTTTAATTATTTTTATAACAAAACGAGCGTTATTTCAGTGTTTTGAGCGTAAATCTCTGCTATAATGCAGAAAAGGAAAGTTTTTGAGGCAATCATAATGAATGAATTTAATGAATATGTACGCGACTGTTTCTGTCAAGCAGGCGATATTGTCATAAAATCTATGATGGGCGGATACCTTGTATATTTTAAAGGAAAGCTGATAGGTGATATTTGCGGTGATGAGTTGTTTTTGAAGAGAACTCCGACATCGGACAGGCTGCTTGCAGATTCCGAACTGCGTTATCCCTATGAAGAATCAAAAACTCTGATGCACGTATTTGATAGTTTTGATGATAGGGAGCTGATTCAGGAACTTCTTGATGGCATGTATGCTGAACTTCCGGAAAAGAAACCCAAGAAAGCAAAATGAGAAAGACAAATTTCGGTTTGTAGAAAGGATAAAAATGCGAATCATAAATCTTGTAGAAAATGAACTTGGTGACAGTGGCTGTGAGGCGGCACACGGACTTTCTTTTTATGTTGAAACTGAAAATCATAAACTGCTCTTTGATGCAAGTCCGAGCGAGCTTGTACTGCGGAATGCTGAAAAACTTGGTGTGGACTTGAAAACCGTTGATACAGTGATTTTGAGTCACGGTCATTATGATCATTCGGGCGGAATCCTGCCTTTTGTGGAAATTAATCCGCGGGCTAAGATTTACATGCAGCAAAATGCCGGTGGGGAATATTATGCCTTCGACGGAGAAGAGCAGGGTTATCGTTATATCGGGATTGATAAAAAGATTCTCTCGCTGCCTCAGGTTCAGCTTCTGAAAGGTGACACAAAACTTGATGATGAGCTTCAGTTTTTTACTGTTGAAAAGCGAGCCTATCCGATTCCTTCTACAAACAAGCGGCTCCGGGAGCTTTGTGAGGGTCAGTATATTCAGGATGAATTCCATCATGAACAGAATCTTCTTTTGACAGCTGGCGGAAAGAAAATCCTTTTCTGCGGCTGTGCGCATAACGGCATTCTGAATGTGATGGAAACTCTTGAGCATAAGTTTGGAAAGGTTATGCTTCCAGATCTCGTAATCGGCGGCTTCCATCTTATGAAGCGCACCGAGTTTTCAGAGGCTGACACTGCCGAAGTCACAGAAATTGCAAATCGTCTCAAAAATTATAAAGCTCACTTTGCAACCTGCCACTGCACCGGCCTTCCTGTTTTCAATCAGATGAAGGAAATTATGGGAGAGCAGTTGAGTTATGTGCGGTCTGGGGATGAAATTGAGGTGTAAAAAATGAAAATCAGAAAATCAAATGAACAAGACTTTAACCGAATTATGGAGATTTATGCCTTTGCACGCGAATATATGAAAGCGCATGGAAATCCAAATCAGTGGGGGCCAACAAACTGGCCGCCAGAGGAACTGATTCACAATGATATAAAAGAGGGTAACTCATATGTCTGCCTTAATGACGCCGAACAGGTTATCGGAGTTTTTTATTTCATCCAGGGAAAGAATATCGAACCAACTTACAGAAATATTTCTGAAGGCGCATGGACTGGCAGTGATACTTATGGCGTTGTGCATCGAGTAGCAGGAGATGGCTCAGAAAAGGGCACAGGGGCCTTCTGCATTAACTGGGCATTTGAAAAATGCGGAAACCTTCGCATAGACACCCATGGTGACAATATAGTCATGCAGAATCTTTTGAAAAAACTTGGATTCAATCATTGCGGTACAATTTATGTCGAAGAGGATAATTATCCCCGCCTGGCATTTGAAAAGTTCTAACTGTTACTGATTTTCAATTCTCTTTTCAAATCTGAACATGCCTTCCGGAAACTGGCCGTCCTGCTCGTCCAGAGTTTCGTGACTGTCGGGATCGTTAGGGCCCGGGTGATGGCTGTTATAAAACTCTACTCGTGATGATGTTCACCGTGATGATCACACTTTGCTTCAAAATTAGGCTTGAGCTGGCCCTTGGCAAAAAGCTCTGCTGCGTCATCGGCGCTTCCTGTAATTCCTGGAAGTTCTTTTAAACCAGCTGCCGCAATAGCATCAACAGCACCCTGGCCGCGGTTTCCAAGAATCAGAGTTTCAACTCCAAGACTCTTAAGGTATGGTGGAAGCGCGTGATGTCCGTTTCCGCCATTGTCGATTACTTCTGATGAAACAATCTTTCCATCTTCAATCTGATAAATCTTAAAATACTGAGTTTTTCCAAAATGCTGGAAGATGTTTCCTGTTTCTTTTTCGTAAGTTATTGCTACTTTCATGCTGTCATTTTATCATGAATCAGGGATTTATTCACTACTTCGATTGAAACAATAAAGGATTTTGCTGAAAAGCAGGGCGCAAGTCTTACTGTAATGAAGGGCGGAGAGCACTGGTTTCACACAGAAGAAGAAATGAAGTTCCTTAATGAATGGATAAGGAGTCAAAAGTGAGATACATTGCTTTACTTCGCGGAATAAATATCAGCGGGAAAAATAAAATCTCCATGCCTGAACTGAAAACTGCCCTTGGCGAAAAAGGTTTTGCAGATGTAAAAACTTATTTGAACAGTGGCAATGTACTTTTTTCTGATGATGAGACAGATGCTGTAAAACTTGCAGAAAAGATTCGTAAAATCATCCTTGAGACTTTCAACCTTGAGATTCCCGTTTTTGTGATTTCGCAGGATGAATTAAAAGAACTTCTCTCAAAAGCACCGTCCTGGTGGGGAAGTGACAGCAAAGATATTTATGACAATCTGATTTTTGCAATTGCTCCACATAGTATTGAAAGTGTGGCCGACAAAATCGGGGAGCCGTCTGCAGAACTTGAAAAAGTCCAAATCTGTGGAAATGCGGCATTCTGGTCATTTGATCGCAAACTATATGCAAAAGCCAACTGGTGGAAAAAGACTGCGACTCCTGG
>JAILCM010000306.1 GCA_024680155.1 Treponema sp. | reverse complement strand
AATCATTCTTTATTGAAAAACAAATAATTTAATGCAGAGATCAATCTATTTTTATTAAAGTATACCCTGCCTCACTGATAGCCCTGAACAACTCATCTCTTTCAATCGGATTTTTTGACCGCACGAGTACACTTTTGGTTTCAAGTTTTACGCTGGCCCAGATGCCTTCTTTTGCGTTCAGTGCATTTTCTACGCGAGTTGCACAGTTTGAACAATGCATGCCGTCTACAGTGAGGGTATAAGTGTAGGGGTAGTGTGATTTATTTTTATCGCGTACACGGATTTTTTTTGGGGAAGCATCACGAGTTCCGCAGCAGGCAGAACCGTATTTTATTCGTTTTCTTATGCTGAAGATTGCAACTACAACTATTGAAAGCAAGACTAAGATTATAATAATTGTTCCCATATTCATTTTATAACTTCCCACATTATTCCCATGTTTTTAAAGCCGCCTTCTGGCATGCAGGAGTCGCAATGAGATTTTCCTTTTCCATGCGAACAGCCTGCACAGGAAGAACAATGCCCCGAACAGGTTTGAACAGGATTTTTGCCCGCCTGTACAGTTTCTTTGCCCGCCGTGAGCAGAGTTTCATTTTTAGAAAACGAAGTTGCAACCCGGCGGATAATGTTTGTCTGCTCCAGAAAATCGATTTTGCGCTGAATGTCGTCGGTAGTTGTACCAAGTTCTGCGGCGAGCATTTCGATTGTTCTAGAGCGACCGTCTGATAATAAGACTAACAGTTCTTCCATTTTACCAAATCAATAACCCAATATGATATGCAGCACACGCAAGCAAAAGGGCACCAAATGTATAATACAGTGCAATCAGAGTTGTCCATTTTGCCGAGTGGGTTTCCTGGTAAGTTGCGGCAAGAGCTACAATACATGGCATATTAAAGGTGATTGCAAAAATAAATGCAAGAGCTTCCGGCTTAGAAACATTTGCTACCAAAAGTTCGTTGATATTTGCAACTGCACCTCCGCTAACTGTAGAACCAACTGTAAGCATGCTGTGATCTGTAAAGATAGTACTTAAAACACCGATTGCACCTTCCTTACCAAGAGAAGAAACAATAAATGCCATAAAGGTTTTCCAGCTAAGTCCAAAGATTTTTGTGACCGGCTCAATTGCCTGTCCAATTTTATACATAATCGAATTGTCCATAGAACCTGTGCTTGTATAAGTAAGAAGCCAGAATACAAATGAAACAATAAGAATTACTTTAAGGACTCGGAAGAAGGTATCTTTTGTGCGGCCAAGTACATAGCGGAAAAGGCTTCCCCAGCGTGGTTTGTGGTATGGTGGAAGTTCCATAATCATTCCGCAGCGGTCTTCTTTTTTTACAAGCGAATGTCCGAATACTTTTGAAGTTATCCACATGTGTAAAATCATTACTGCAAGAATTGCAACAATTATAAGAGGAGCCCAGGCACCAAACCAGACTGTAGAAAGCATTGGAACAACGGCCCAGGCTGCACCACAAGGAATTGCCCATGCAAGTGCGATTGTAAGAACTTTCTGTCCCCAGTTATCGATTACGCGGGCTCCGGCAGCTCCACCCATTGTACATCCAAAACTTACGAGGAATGGCATAACTGATTTTCCCTGAAGTCCAAGCTTTGACATTGTATTATCGAAAACGTAAGAAATTCGTGCCATAACGCCGACTTCTTCTAGAAGACCAAAGACGAGTGTTACACCGAATACAAAGCCGAGCATTTTTAAGATAAAGCTGAGTGAGTTGATAATTACATCGCAAACAATAGCATTTATAAAGGCAGGACAGTTTATATTCTGGAGTGCCGATGAAACTGGATTTGCAAGGGCACCAACTGCGGAACCGAGTCCCATAAAAGGAAGGGCTGGAATGAATGAAGCGATAAGACCAAGCAAAACTGTAAGAACTACAACTGGCTTTCCCCAAACGCGGTTAGTAATCAGGCGGTCAAACTTTCCAAGAGTGCGAGTTTTTGTTTTAGAAGTGACTGTCCCTTCAAGAGTTTCATCTATCCATGCAAATTTTGATTCACCAGAAAAAAGAATTCCTTTTTCGAGCTTAGAAACTGTCTGAACAAAGTCGTCGCGTTTTTCTCCAGTAAGAGCTTCTGAAATTTTTGCAGTAACAGGGATGTCGCCTTCCAAAGCTTTTATTGCAAGCCAGGTAGAAGAGTAGCCCGGAATAACATTGTTAGGAATTAAAGCTTTGATTGAATTGTAATTTTGATTTTGTTCAAACTTTGATTCGAGTGATTGAATGTTCAAAACAGGCTTTTTTTCTATAGTTTCTTCGAGAGCCTTGTAAAAGGAAGTATAATTCTTTTTGTCCTGCGCAGAAAAAAGAACTACTGGAATATTCAGTTTTTTAGAAATTGCTTCTGCATCAATTGATTTTCCCTGTTCTTTAGAAACGTCGCTCATATTCAAAAGCAAAAAGCATGGAACGGTGATTCCAGCAAAATCTGCAAGCATGTAAAGACTTCTCTGCAGCTGAGAACTGTCTGCTAGAATACAAACTACATCAGCTTTTCCACTTGCAATGTAGTCGCGGGTAATAATTTCTTCGTCGGAGTTTGCGCTAAGGCTGTATGAACCTGGAAGGTCCGCAACAAGGTATTTTTTTCCATTAAGTTCGAATGTTCCTTCTTTTTTTTCAACAGTTTTTCCAGGCCAGTTACCAACATGCTGTTTTAAGCCGGTAAGTGCATTGAACAAGGTCGATTTTCCAGAGTTTGGCTGACCAAGAAGGGCGATTACAGTTTCGTTTTTGTCTGTCATACAGCAACTCCTTCTGTGCGCTCAGAAATTTCTTCAACATCAATCCAGTCGCATTCTGTGCGGTTTAAGGCAATCATTGTATCGCG
>JAILCM010000268.1 GCA_024680155.1 Treponema sp. | reverse complement strand
GATGCAGCCGACAACATCTTTTCTTACACGAGCCATAGCATAAGCCGCAGAACCACCAAGAGAATGCCCGAAAGCAATAAATTTAGTTTGCGATTCTGATTTGAGATAATCATCCATTACCAAATTTAAATCTTCAATTCGGATATCCATCCATTTTGTAAATAATTCATAGGCTTTTTCAGGATTTTTTTCAGGATTAAGCGATGTCATTTCTTTTAGAAAATCGTTGCTTGGTCCGCTGAATTTTCCATTTTCATATTTTATACCAGCGGCCTGTCCCGGATGTCCAACTGCCAGAACAATATATCCATAGCTTGCAAGTTCACGATACAAAGAAACATTATTATCGATTGTACCGCACGAACCATGAGAAGCAATTAAAACAGGCTTTTTTTCCGTACACTCAAGAGGATACCATTTTCGAATCTGAAGCTGTCTTTTTCTTCCATCTTTTGAATACGGGTCAACTTTATCTTCGGTGAGCCAGTAATCCGTTGACGAAATCTGATATTTGCCGGTTACAGAAAGAGGTTTTGCATGCGGGAAAATTAACAAATTTAATCCTATAATCGCGGCAATTACTACTAGCACTATAACAATCATTCTTATACCTTTTTTATTTAACTGTTTCATTTTTAAATCCTTTTTGAATTTGTTTAACTTGTAGATTTATAAACTAGTGTAAATAATATTCTTGACTTTACGTGTAACTTCCCAGGTTCCAGCATCAGTTCTCTGCATAAGCATTACAACTACAAGTTTATTCTTTAAGTCTACACTTACATAAGGTCCAAGCCAGCCGTCCCAACCAAATTCACCGTTTTCTGTAACCATCTTGCAGCGGCCTTTTTCGTAAGCAACTCGCAAAAGATTACAATATGTATAGCCCGAAAGATGTTCCATTCCAGCGTCAAAAGATTTTTGCAAAGATTCACTCAAACGCGCTTCTGAAAAATATTCAACTGTCTTTTGCTGAAGGATTCTCTTTCCGTCAAGTTCACCGCCATTTACAAGCATGGTTGCAAACTTAAGATAATCATCCAAAGTACTGCATAGCCCTGCTCCACCAGATTCAAATGCAGGCTGGAACTTCATAAAAGGTTGGATACCAAGGTTTGGATAAATAAATTCTTCCATTGCCTCGCCGTTTTTATAAATGTATGACTTTGCAAAGCGGCTCTGTTTTTCTTCAGGGACATAAAAAGCGGTATCTTTCATTCCAAGAGGATCAAAAATATTCTTTTTCAAAAACTCACTGAACTTCATGCCGGATGCCGCTTCTATTACAGCACCAAGAATATCTGCAGAAAGTCCGTAGGCATAGCCGGTTCCAGGTTCAAAACTTAATGGAATTTTTGCAAGACGTTTTGCAACTTCAAGAGTTGTGATTTTATTTTCGCCACTAACATCCTGATTTAGTTCATTTATCAAATCGGAAGTAAGATGTTCACCAAGAGGAGCACCATCCCACCATGCCCCGTAAGTATAGC
Source organism: Treponema sp. (assembly GCA_024680155.1). Lineage (GTDB taxonomy): Bacteria > Spirochaetota > Spirochaetia > Treponematales > Treponemataceae > Treponema_D. The sequence continues at coordinate 3,816 of JAILCM010000268.1, read as the reverse complement.
CGCTTGTCATGTTCAGTAAATCCTGCACGGTAAGTACACGGTTACATTTTTGAGGCTTTCCGTTACGTCCGCCTTCTGTACAAACCTTTAAATCATAAAATTCTGGAATAAATTTACCGACAGGGTCAGCTAAATCAAGTTCGCCTTTTTCGATTAAAATCCATGCTGCAACTGCAGTAACAGGTTTACTCATAGAAAAAAGACGGCAGATTGTATCGCGCTTGAAAGGAACTTCGCCCTTTATATCAGCAAATCCCGCCTGCCAGTAGCCCTGTTCAGCACCATTGTGAACCACCGCAATATTAAGCCCCGCAACCTTCTTAGCTGCAACGGCATCATCAAAAACGTTTTGAATATAGTTTAAGTGAGTTTTGTCCATAAAATAAATTATATAATAAAAAGATTTTTTTTCTAGTCTCCTTTTTTAAAACGCATGGAAGTGATTTTTGTAAATTTGATTTAAAAAACCTGCGGTACAACACTATACAAACTACCTTTTTTTTGTAGAATGATATTGTAAAGAATTTTTATTTTTACGGGAGAATATATGAAAAAAATTATGAAAATTTTGAAAATGGCAGGAATTCTTTTTGTTTTTGCCGTTGTGCTTGGCTGTGATAATGCAGCTGATGGAACTGGTGATACCCCAGGCAGTCAGGGCAATCAGTCTGAAACTAAAGGCGTTTTTAACAAGCCTGTTTCTTTTACAGTAACAGCAGAATGTGATGACTGGAATTGCTGGGGACCATATACTTTTAAATTGGACAATGCCTTTACATTAGAAAAAAATACTTCCTATATCGTAAAAGGGAAAGCAGAAATCGGCAATCCTTCGGCAGGAAAAATAAATGAATTTAGTTTTCAGGAAACTAAGTCTTGGAGTGGATGGAGAGTTTTAAAAAGTGATGATGTCAATGGTCTAAACGGCAAAACCTTTGATTTCGAATACAGGTGGAATCCTGAAGACAAAATGCTTGGAACGCATAATAAGATTCAGATTAATTTAATCTGGGATGGCAAGTATAAGGATGCAACATGTTCTTGCACAATTCATGAACTGTCTGTTACAAAAAACACCTCTAGCTCAACCAGTACAGAAAGTGGTGTTGTTGCAGAAGACACTTCCAGTTCAAGCACTACAGAAACTTACACTACCATAAAATGTTCCACCAAATATGCAGGACCATCATGGACAGCGGGAGATGACTGGGAAAGCCTGACTATTGAATTTACGGAAACACCTGTAAATATGCAGATGTCTACGGAAGGCGACGCAGTAAAATCTCATTGGGACTGGGGTGATGAGTATTACTCAACATATACAGGAGATATATGGGGAACTTCTGTCACCGTAAACATTGCAACCGAACTAGCTCGTTTACAGGAATTGTCAGCTGATGTAACAAAAGTTACAAACATTAAACTTATGGACATGGGAGCTGGTGACGGAGTTGCAAAAATAAAGTCTGTTACTGCTACAAAAACAGACGGAACGACCGAAGCACTTACTGTTCCAGAACCAAATTGGGGTTATACATTAGAATAATCTGCATCAAGTCTGAATAAAATTTTAGGGCAAACGCATTATAATATGTGATTGCCCTTTTTTAATGCGTTTTTCCTATTTCTTTTAAAACGTTTTACATCTATAATAAAGCCATGGAAAACAAAGAAATTATTGAAAAAGGAAACGCAGTTCTTGGTATTGAATTCGGTTCCACACGTATCAAAGCAGTTTTGATTAACGATAAATTTGAACCTATTGCTAACGGTTCTTACACTTGGGAGAATACGCTGGATAACGGTGTATGGACTTATCCGCTTTCTCAGATTCATGAAGGTTTGCAGACTTGTTACGCTGACCTTAAGGCTGATGTTCAGAAACGCTACGGAATTAAGCTTACAAAGTTCAAGGCTGGCGGAATTTCTGCGATGATGCACGGATACCTTGCTTTTGATAAGGACGGAAATCTTTTAGTTCCATTCAGAACATGGCGTAATACTATCACAGGTCAGGCTTCTAAGGAACTTTCTGATTTGTTCGGATTCCCTGTTCCAGAGCGATGGAGCATTTCTCACCTTTACCAGGCAATCTTAAACAAAGAAGACCATATTTCAAAGCTTGCAAATGTTTATACTCTTGCGGCATACATTCACTTTATGCTTACTGGTAAAAAAGTAATTGGTGCTGGTGATGCTTCTGGTATGTTCCCTCTTAAGATGAACGGAAAGAAGGCTGAATATAACGCTGAATTCCTTAAAAAGTTTGAAGGTCTTGCAAACGTAAAGGCAATTTCTCACACTGGCTCGCTTGTAGAAAATCTTTTCCCACAGGTTTTGATGGCTGGTGAGGATGCTGGAACTCTTACTGCTGAAGGTGCAAAATTCCTTGATCCGACTGGCGATTTGGAAGCTGGCATTCCATTCTGTCCTCCTGAAGGTGATGCTGGAACTGGTATGGCAGCAACAAACTCTGTAGAAGCTAAAACTGGAAACATCAGTGCGGGAACTTCTGTATTCAGCATGGTAGTTTTGGAAAAAGACTTGAAGAAGAGCTACCCTGGAATTATTGATATTGTAACTACCCCGGACGGACTTCCTGTTGCAATGGTTCACGCTAACAACTGTACTGGTGAACACAACTACTGGATTAACCTTTTCAAAGAAATTGGTGATATGATGGGTGCAAAAGCCGGAATTGGTGAATATTTTGACACTCTTATTATGAAGTCTCTTGAAGCTGACAAGGACTGCGGCGGACTTCTTTCTTACAACTATCTTTCTGGTGAAACAATCACTGGCTTTAATTCTGGCCGTCCTTTGTTTGTACGCCAGGAAAATGCAAACTTTAATGTTGCAAACTTTATGCGTACCCAGATGTTCTCTTCTCTTGGTGCTTTGAGAATTGGTATGGATATTCTTTACAACGAAGAAAAAGTTCCTGTTCAGAGCATGACTGGTGCCGGCGGATACTTTAAGACTGAAGCCGGATTAAAATACATGGCTGCTGCAATGCTTACATCCGTTTGTGCAATGGAAACTGCCGGTGAAGGTGGTCCTTGGGGAATGGCACTTTTGGCAAGCTATGCATGCGACGGAAACAATAAACTTGCACTTTCTGAATTCCTTAACAAAAAGGTATTTGCAAGCTGTAAAAAGACTACGGCAGCCGCAGAAAAAGAACTTGTTGAATCATTCAATATTTTTATTGAACGCTACAAGAAGGGCTTGGCTGTAGAGCGAGCTGCAGTTGAGAATCTATAATAATTTATTTTGATATACGTCCACGTCAAGGCACGCTACGCTTAAAGCCTTGACATGTCCGTTTATCGGTTTTCAAAGGAGTTTAAAACCGCTATGACTTACGAAGATATAAGAAATCAGGCTTACGAAGCTAATATGAAAATTCCTGCAAATCATCTTGCTCTTTACACATGGGGAAACGTTTCTGCATTCGATAAAGACAAGGGAGTTTTTGCAATCAAACCGTCTGGAGTTCCTTACGAAGAACTTACTCCAGAAAGCATGGTAATCATTGACCTTGATGGAAAGAAAGTTGACGGTGATTTAAATCCTTCTTCTGATACACCAACTCATGCAGTTTTGTACCGTGAATTTGGCATCAAGCAGAACGCAAAAATCGGCGGAATTATTCATACTCACTCTACTTTTGCGGTAAGCTGGGCTCAGGCTGTAAAATCTGTTCCTCTTTTTGGAACAACCCACGCAGACCATATCCAGAAGGCAGTTCCTTGCACCCCTTATCTTTCAAAAGAAGCCGTTGAATCTGATTACGAAGAAGAAACCGGCAAATTA
>JAILCM010000257.1 GCA_024680155.1 Treponema sp. | reverse complement strand
TGAATTGTGTATGTAATTGCTGCTGCACCAGAAGCAACTGCCAAAGCTGCAACACCTCCCTCCAATGCTGCAATGCGTTTTTCCAAAACATCCTGTGTTGAGTTTGTAAGACGACCGTAAATGTTTCCTGCGTCTGCAAGGCCAAAGCGGTCAGCAGCGTGTTTTGAATTGTGGAAAACATACGAAGTTGTCTGGTAGATTGGTACTGCACGTGAATCTGTTACTGGATCTGCAGTTTCCTGTCCTACATGAAGCTGTTTTGTTTCAAAGTGAAAGTTATCGAATTTTGCCATAGTGGTCTCCTTTTTCCGATTGACGGATTATATTAAATTTTAAGATTTGTGCGCGCTAAACCTACTAACATAGTAGGTTTATGATTTAGTTATAATGTGTATTACCTACTTTGTCAATGGGTTATTAAAAAAAAGTTTAAAAAAAGGATGATTATTTTTGGCGATTGTTCATTACTTTCATTTCCAGGAATCCGGCGGTTTCTTCTGCCCAGCTGTACTGGTTCATAAATTCACCGGCAAAATTGTTAATAGCATTTTTATCACCAGAAAGAAAATCGTAATAATCGCATTTTACAATTTCAGGATTAATTCGAAAGTTGTTGTATTCTGCAATAAAGAAATTTTGTATATCAAGTTTGTTGAAGGTTTGTTTTATATCTACAATAAGATTTCGTAAATTGCTGCCGTAATTTTTTGAATCTTTATTTTGTCCCCACAAAACGGCAATCAATTCTTTTGTATTTACCGAACTGCCGTTTTTATAAACAAGATAGCCCATCAATTCATTAGATTTTGTTCTTGTAAATTTTACAACTTTATTTTCGTACATAAGTGTAAAGTTTCCAAAAGTCTTGGCTTCCAGATTCTGCTTTTGTTTTTTAAGAAGCATTATTTGTTTCTTCTCTGTACGTCTTTTATACAAAGAAAGACAGAACATAAGAATTGCACATAAAATTGAATCAGCTAATCCTGTTGCACCAAAATTCTTATAAAGGCCGGGAATCATTATTCCAATTGCAATAAAAAAAGCAACAAGAAATGGAATTGGCGAAAACGAAAAAAGACACAACATTAAAAATCCGGTAAGACAATAAGTTAAAAATCCGTTAAAAGGCTGGTTAAGAATATAAAAGTTGTAAAGTGAAGCTCCCAAAGCAGTTGTCATAATGATATAAATTGGGATTGTTTTTAAAATATACGCCTTTTCTTTTGAAACATTCTTAATTCCTTTTGAATAGAGAATGCCAAAAATGCTTACGATTGTAAAAATGCCAAAATATATTATGGAAACAATTTTTTCAGCTAAATTTGCATGATGAATAATAAAGATTGCAACTAAATCGCCGGCTCCAAATAAGAATAGAAAAATGTTGGCAACAAACGATATAATTCTGTTGCGTTCTCCCGAATCTGCCAAATCAAGATGGGGAATACAGTAACGTTCCTGGTATTTTTTTAGTAGATTATTGGAATTCATAGGTATTTATATTTTTTGAAAACTTTCTTCTATATTATCCCCGTCAATTCTCGCTGTCAAGGTATATCACAATTAAATCGAAACAAAACACAAATAAAACAAAGTCAAATTTTAGAAAAGTGTGCTGATTCTGTGCTTTTTTTTTAAAGTTTATGTGCTAATTCTGTGCTGTCATTTTTGTAGAATTTCCGTAAAAATATGCCTTGAAAGTGTAAAATAAAATTGCAGGGCAGGGGGTATGATAAAATGAAAAAAATTAAATGTATTTTCGGTGTTGTAGTAGTAGCTCTTAGTTTTATGTTTTTAAGCTGTGATTTTGGTAATAAGAATCAAACTCCGGCTGGCGGCGAAGAACAAAAAGAACAGGGAACAGAACAGAAGCAGGAAGAAGCTGCTCCGATTCCTGATATTGAAACTGGAGAATACATGGTAAGCGGATCCAATCAAAATATTGTAATAAAAATCAACAAAGATGACGGAAATATTACAATGATGGAATTCAGCGATTTTGATGGATATTTACGTTTTGGAACCGACAAAGCGTTACTAGGTGATGTTGTTTCTACTTCAACAAGTTCTAATTATGCAAAATACGGTACTTCTAGCGAGTACAAAATAGATTTTAAAGGTACTACTTATTATGTTTATAAATTGAGTAGTGGAGTAATACTTTCAAAAAATCATATTGGGTCAAGTAATTGTATTCTTCTTACAGACGAAATAAAAAAAGAATGGGTAAAACCTGCAGACGGAATTCATGCTTCTGAAAAAATTACTGTAGACAATCAGGAAAAATATGTTTATGCGGTAGTTTCTGATTCATCACAAAAAATTACAGTTTATCTTGCAGATTCTGCTGGTCTTAAAGATTTTTCTGCACTTACACCTTATGGCACAATTCAGAATCCTATTTATGAATTTATTCCTCATCAACTTGTTTACATAAAGGATGGATGGAAAATTTTGTGCAGAAGCAGTTTCTTTAAGCTCTCAAAAGAAGGTGCATTTTCTGATGCAAAAATGACATTGGAGAAATAGAATGAAAAAAATGTTTCGAAAACTTATTGGTATTACACTTGTTACAGTGTTTGCAATTACTTCTTGTTCACAGCCAGACAATATTACAAATGTCACAAATGTTACAAACATCTTCTATAAGGATGCAGAAGAAGAGTCTGTAAATTTTATTACTGAAGGTTTGCCTGTTTATCTTTTAAGCAACGATGTTTCTAATGTAATGTATGTCCGCTTTTACGATGGAGACCATTTTGTTCCGTATGTTTCGGTACGCTATTTTCTTGAAACAGCGGCAAATTTCTCTATTAAAAAAACTTCATATTCAGATGGAAAATACAAATATCTGAATCAATATATGGGGAAAGATTTTCCTTTGGTTGTGGACGTAAATGCCGATACAATCACTTGTTCTGAATGGTCTGGTTTTATAGAAAAAACAAGCGAAGATTATATAGAACACAATGCTATAGTAGACAAATTCCTTCGCAAAATCAAAACTTTTACAGGCCAGAATTCGCAAACCTTTGATTTATCTGCTTACGGTTTTAAAATTTATGGTGGAATTGATGATGCTTATGTTCCTCTCTGTATATTAAATCAGCTTTTTGCGTCTTGTGATTACTGTCAATTTGTGTATAACGGAGAAGGAATTTATTTTCATAACGATGCTTCTTTTAGATACGATAATTACACTAATAGCAGCTGGTTTATAAATGAAGATGGCTCTGTAAAAGACCGTCCTGCAGAGCTTATTGAACTTTCTTACAATATGCTTTGCTTTACCCATGATTATTTTTATGGTGCGCCGGGTTATTACGGTTTTGCTGATAATGGAAATGGTTATGCCGACCAGGAAATTGTTGCCGCTGCCGATAAACTTAAATTTGATGACCTTTTAAAAACTTATGATGAAGAAACACGTACACTTTTAAAATCTACGTCTTATTTTGAATATTTAGAAGGTTTTATGCGGCTTATTTTTTATACTTATGGAGATGTACATGCAAGCTTTGAGCCATTTCATTATGGAAAACTTTGGACAGATGAGCAGGCAGAAGAATTTAGCAAATTTTTTAACGATGTTAGAAGTATAAAATATAAAAAATATATGGATGTTAGAGATATAATACACGAAAAGCGGCTTGCTGCAGGAAAAGAAAAAAAATCTGAAGACGGGTCTAAAACATCTCCTGTTGAAATAGAACTTCTTCCAAACGGAAAAACAGCGGTTATCAGGTTTGACGAATTTAATTTTGATGATAAAGCATGGGAAAATTATTACAATCAAAAAATTCTTACAGCAAATCCAAATCCTGACCCAACGGAAGAAGAACTTAAAAACGGTAAAGTTGCAGTTCCAAATGATACAATGGGGCTTTTCTATCGAGCATTCTACAACATTTTAAACAATCCAGATTATGCAAACGTTAAAAATGTAATAATTGATGTTACTTGTAACGGTGGCGGAGTAGTTATTACTTGCCAGAAAATATTATGTTATTTGACAGGAAGAGGTGATCTTGTTGATTACGATATTCACACTGGAGCTATGATCCGCGAATATGTAACAGGCGATTTGAATCTGGATGGTAAAATAGATGATGCAGATAAAGAATTTTATAAAAGATTAACTGATGTGGTTTATATAAATGATGATGGGGAGCCTCAATCAGATGGTAGAAAATTGCATTTTGCGGTTCTTACAAGTTTTCTCTCATTTTCTTGTGGTAACATTCTGCCAAATTACTGCGCCCAAGCTGGAATTCCAATTATAGGTGAACGTTCTGGCGGCGGAAGTTGTTTGGTTGGAAAAACATGCTCAGTAGATGGTTTGCCATATTCTTATTCAGTTAATATGCGTACTTCAGATTACAAAGGTGCAAATATAGAAAGTGGTGCACCAATTACAAAAGAGCTTACCTACGACCAGTTCTACGATGATGCCGTTTTGCAGTCGGTTATGGATGAGCTTTTTGTTGAGGATGCGCTTTTTAAAGATTAATTTATAAAAATATAAATGTGAGGTTTTTATGAAAAAACAAAAACGCACAGTAATTTTATTGGTGTTGGCTGCCATTGCTTTTATTTGTACTAACTTTGTGGCATGTAAAAATGGAAGTGGTGATGCAGGAGCTCAGAATGAGCAGGAACAAACGGAAGTAAAAACAGAGATTCCTGTAGTTTCTTTAAAAACAATTGCGATTGGCGAATATTCTGAGCAGGAAAAAAGTGCAATTATAAAGTTTTTCCCTAATTCGGAATTTTCAACAGAGCTTTCTGCTGTAAACGAATCCCACAAGGTTGTAATTAATGACTACGAAGATTTGCCAGACAACATTGCAGACGATGCTTATTATATCCTTTATGAAATTCAAAAAAATGAAATTGAAGATGTTGTTGATGACAAGAATGATAAATACTGGGAAAATGTCTGGAATGAAGAAAATATAGCTAATGTTAAAAAAGAACTGAATATATGTCCTTATGCTTTTATAGGCTACAATCCAAATAAAAATGCGTCACTTCAAACAAATTTAATTTCTACACAAGAGCAATTTGAAAGTGTAATAAAACATTTTTATGATAATCAGGTAGTTTTACCCGGAGAAGATGCAATTCCTCAGCCAAACAGTTTTGAAGAGCTTTTTTCTCCAGAAGGAAAAACTGCAGCTGCACTTGAGGAAGATTCAGAAAATAACAAGTTTATTATGTGGTTCAGCATAGTTGCAAGATGGATTTTAAGAAATGAAGAAGATAATACTGAAGCTTTAAAAGCATCTCAAAATGAATTGAGTGCCAGACTTATGGATTCTTCATCAGTACAACAAGAACAAAATGATTTTAATCAGGCAAATTCTTTCAGAATCGATAAAGGAAATGTTTATGATAATGTAAGTTATAAAATTCCTAGAGAAGACACAAATGAATATATGACAGGTAGTGGATCCTGGCTGGTTTCTATGCTTGTTACTCCGATGAATGTAACTGGTACATCAGGTTGTGATGGTATGTATTATGTTGTAAAGGCAACAATTGATATTTCAAATGAATATATGATGCATCATAACTGGACAAAGAACACAAAAGGTGGAGAATATGCAGCATTCTATTTAAAGAATTTCGCAGTAACCTTTGTACCACATTTTAAAACCTATGGAAACGACAGCACAAGTCTTTCAAATACTTTTGCTACTAATTGTTTTCCATCACCAAAAACTGCAACTGCTGATGTCAAGAATTCTTATTCAACAGGTTTTGATTTTGGTATTGGCGGAAAAGGAAGTTATGGAACGAAAGATGGAAAAGCAGAATGGTCTGTGGAAGTAAGTGCTGATGCAAAATGGTCATGGAAAAATGAAAAACAATGGACAACAAATGATCTGGAGATTACAGAAAGCAATAAAACAATAAAAAACGGCGCTATTGAAACAAGACCTGTAAAATACGTTATGGAAATTGGTAACTTGCCGTACTGGGATAAAAGCCAAAAACATTACACTAGAGGACCAAGAATTTGCTATGCAGATGTAGATATTGACTGTTGCTGGGTTTGGTATGTTCCAGGAAACTTTTCTACCCATAATCCAGTTGCAACCATAGACATTATTGGAACTCCTACATATGGTGCCAGATGGCATTGGAGCGATGATGCATCAAATGAATGGGTAATAGGTGCAAAAGCGCATACTGGAGTTCCTTTGGGAAACTAAAAATTTAAAAAAAATCTCCTTACCCCCAAAAATCCATGTCGCTCTTGGCATGGATTTTTGTTTTTTTCCGCACCCGCTCACTACACAAATTTTCTTCTCTTTGTGCTCTTTATGTGCTATTTTTTTTTAGGTTTTGTGCTGATTCTGTGCTACTGTGCGTTTAAAATCCTCTTATAAAATGGAGATTTCATAATGCGCAAACTATCTTTCATTAAAAATTCAGTCTTGGCAAAAGTAGTTATTCCGCTGCTTTTTGTAGCAATTGCATCAACTTCCTGTACAAATATAACAGAGTACATTTTCCGCAATACATTCACTGTTACTTTTTATGCAAACGGTGGAACTGGCAAAATGGAAGACCAGACTTTTACGCAGGACACGGAACAGGCTCTTTCTAAAAATGCCTTTATAGCTCCTGACGGAAGGGTTTTTGCAGGATGGGCAACCGACCAGAATGACGGCATAAAAATTTACGACGATAATCAGTACATCAAGGTTACAAAAAATCTTGAACTTTATGCTCTTTGGAAAATGGACGAAGGTTCTGGAACTGCAACCGAAACAAAAAAATGGCTTTTTGACGGTTACATAGACGAGCAGGTTCGTCCGGGAAACGATTTTTATAAATATAGTATTGGCAGCTGGCTGAATGATGCCAATGGTGTAGGTGTTTGGAAAAATGTTCAGAATCACGAAAGCGATGACACAGGTGTTATGGGAAACCAGGACACAATCGGAAAAGAATTTGTTCAGGATATGTTTTTGGAAGTAAATGAATATAATAAAGACAATCCTTTAATAAAGCGAACGGCTGAATTATATCCTAATGAAGATGAAACGGAAAAGCTGGATCACGAACTTGCAGCCATAAAAAACAAGCTTGCCCAAATAGATAAAATTTCAGACGTAGATTCTTTTAGGGCTGCTTACTTAGATGCTTTTATGTATCAGGAACCACTTTGGGGAATTACTTCATGGATCAAAAACCGAACAGAAAAGACTTTTTCTGTTTCTGGTTCTAATTGGTATGCCTGGATTTTAAGTAACGCAGAAGATAATGCTATAGATTTAAATAATTTGTTCTACTTAAATGACAAAAATCTTTTTGACGGAAAAGAAATTACATTTTTCAGGCAGTTATACGGTTTTGATGAATCGAATAAAGCTGAAGAAGATGCTTTTATTAAAACTATCATTGATTTTGTTTTTGCTAGTGCAGAAGAGTACGGTCTGGACGTAACTGGCACTGAAATGGAAGAAGCTCTTTTCGCTCATCTTAAAAAATTAGGTATAGATACAACGAACCTGAATTTTGTTAGTCGTGAAGCATTCAATAATCTTAGTTTGGTTGGTGCTCCAGGGTATGATTCACTTTCAATTGAAAATGCAAAAACTGTTCTTAAATTTTTAATTGCAAGATATGATTTAAATTTATTGTTTGATAGGGATAGTACTGTAAGAACATTTCCATATGTATTTACGATTTTAAAGGCTTATAAAGACAGATATGATCCGGATGGCAAAAAAAGAGATTACGTTGTTAATATGTGCGAAGAATTCAGAGAAACCTTTAGAATTCGTCTGCAAAATAATACTTGGATGAGTTCTTCTACTAAAAAAAGCGCAATCAAAAAATTGGACGAAATGTACTTTTTCTGCGGTTATCCAGAAAAATTTCCTGAAGAATTCCTTTATAAAGATTTAAATTTTGATTCTTATGATATTTATGTCAGTTTATACGAAGCAATTGCCCGTAAAGCCTGGCTGTCATATTTAATTCAGAACACCAGCAATGGAAATGAAGTTACCAGAGAGCAGATAGAAATAGATTCTTCTATATGGAGTGATCCTTTGGCAGCAAATGCGATGTACTCTCGCGGACTCAATACAGTTATTATATTACTTACAAATTTGTTTGATCCAATTTGCAATACTGATTATCCAGATGCATATAACTACGCGGTTTTGGGTGCAAATACTATTGGTCACGAAATGTGTCATGCTTTTGATGCAGATGGTTCTAAGTATAATGAAAATGGTCATACAAAAGACTGGTGGGCTGTTTCCGATAAATTACGTTACGAAGATAAAAAGGCTCAAATGGCACAGTTGTATTCTATGTTCACTTTAGATTCCAACAGCTTTATAAATGTAAATGGAAATCAAACCTTAGATGAAAACATGGCTGATTATGGTGGATTTACTGTTGCTTATGATTTGTTTGTTTCTAAAAAAATCAAGGAAGGTTTTTCGGGAGAAGAACTTATTAATCAGAAAAAAATGTTCTTCCAGGGTTTTGGAATTGGATGGTCAGGAAATTATGATGAAGAACTTTATGAAAGGATTATAGAACTGGATGTTCATTCACCAAGACCGTTCCGCGTAAATGGCTGTTTATGTCTTATTGACGACTGGTACGATTTATATGATGTTCAACCTGGTGACAAATATTATCTTACACCTGGCCAAAGAGTAATTCTCTGGTAAAAATTTTTTATGTTAATAATGCATTATTTTATAAATAAGGAGAAATAACATGCAAACAACAAAAAATCAAATGAATTTGGAAAAATTGGCAGCAATTACTTTTTTTATTGCTGTAATAAGTTTATTCAGCTCTTGTAAAAATATTACTGAATATATTTATAGGAACACTTATACCGTTAGTTTTTATGCAAACGGCGGTATGGGCAAAATGGAAAGTCAGAGTTTTGTTCAGGATACAGAACAGGCGCTTACAAAAAATGCCTTTACGGGGCCAA
>JAILCM010000237.1 GCA_024680155.1 Treponema sp. | reverse complement strand
GGAAAAATAGTTGTTACGATTTTAGTTTTTGCAAATGCACAAGCTGCAGTAGCAAGCATTGCACATGTGAATAATATCTTCTTAAAATTCATTTTTATCTCCTTAAGCTATTGCTTTCTCATCCAGGCACTTTTTAAGTTCGGCTTCGATTGCTTCTTTGTTGTAGCCTTTACCGATGATTACAAGCTGATTAACTCTATCGCCAAATTCCTCGTCCCAGGATTCTTTTACGTCAGGGTTGTATTCGAGGTATTCCTGCTTTTGTTTTTCCTCCAGAGCGTCTATCCAGTAGGCAACCGTCATTACACTAGAATTGCGGCCGGCCTGTTCAAAAAGCTGCACGTTGGCATCTGCATCACTAAACCAGATGTAGCCTTTCGCGCGGATAAGCTCCTTTGGATAATTATTATTTACAAAATTCATAAAACGTTCGCGGTTGAACGGACGTTTTTCTTCAAATACAAAACTTGAAATTCCATATTCGCCAGTACAACCCTGAGTTGCGCGATTCGGCTCATTCAAACTATTGATTGCCTTTTGAATTGCGGAAGAAGAATCTATCTGTTCATAATTGAATGGTTCTGTTGTTGTAATCTGATCAATATCGATATTGCCGTTTACACTGTGGAAAATTGGAGCACGTGGCTGGAAGTCTCGGATGATTGCTTCTACTTCTGCCAGCTGATTTTCATCAAGAAGGTCGCATTTATTAAGAACGATAAAATTACAGAATTCAATCTGGTCTACAATGAGAGTTGAGATTTCTTCTGCGGTAAGATTATTTTCATCTGTAGCATTTTTGTCAGCCTTTTGTTTTTTAAGATCATCCAGGAACTCTCGATAAATTCGGTCGGCATCTACAACTGTAACAACCGATGTAAGATAAACGTTTGTTTTTGGATTGTCTTCTTCGTAAGCAAGAAAGCTTGCACTAACTGCACCAGGATCACTTATTCCAGAAGCTTCTACAAATACAACATCAACAGTATCAAGGTTAGAAATTTTTTCAATCTGTTTGATAAACTCATCACGCAGAGTGCAGCAAATACATCCGTTCTGTAACTCGAACATTGGACATTCTGTAACATTCGAACCATTTTTCTTGAGGATTTCGGCATCTACGTTAATGCTTCCCATATCATTTACAATTAAAGCAACGCGTCGTTTTTCCTGACGCAACAAATTATTCAAAAGTGTAGTTTTTCCTGAACCAAGGTAGCCTGTAATAAGAACTACCGGTTTTTTATTTTTATTATTCATAGCGGTTATAACCTCATAAATGATAACCGATAAACGGGCATGTCAAGGCTTTAAGCGAAGCGTGCCTTGATGTGACCGTATCACGGTTCTTGTATTATTAAATATGTTCCAGAATCTCATAGAGTTTTTAAATCACAAGTTTGACTTTTTGCGAAACAAGAGTTGCTGGAACAAAAAGCAGGACTGAAAAAATAAAGATATTTATATAGAAAAAAGATGAATTTACTGGAAATGTCGTGTTAGAATCACAGAAGAATTTGTTTGTGTTTTGAATTATCTGAAGAACAAGGCATATTGGACAATCTTCGTTGTGGCAAGTTTCCTGGTGGCCTGTATGAAAAGATTCAAAACTTATGAGGAAAAGAAGCGATAGTGCTGCAATAAGGGCGGTAATGCGTAGAGTTTTCAAACTATTCATTTTGGCCCTCATTTTCCATTTTATTGAGGCAGTCTGTACAAACACCGTAAAAAACAGTTCTCAAAGGATTAATTACAAAACCATGTTCAGCTTTTAAGTGGGTACCAAAATCTTCAAGTTCTGCACATTCAAGGTGGATTAGTCGACCACAAAGTTCACATTTTAAGTGAGCGTGTTTTTCGTTTTGATTGCATGCGTCGCCGGAATATTCAAAACAGGCAGCCGAGTGATCATCTATAAAATATTTCTGGATTTTTCCTTCTGAAACAAGTTTATCAAGCTGACGGTAGATTGTTGCAATTCCAATAGAAATCTTTTTTGATTCAAAATGAGCGCGTACATCCTCTGCAGTAAAATGTTTGCCCTGCATTTCGCGAAGATAAGAAAAAAGTAAATCCTGCTGTTTTGTTTTGTAAGTAGTTTTTGGCATTTTGTTTGTACTCGTCAAATTGATAATGATTATCAAATTATGTTACAAATTATGCGAATTTAAAAGAAAATGTCAATAGAATTTGATAATGATTATCAATTTTTATCTTAAAAACGGGAACTATAATTGTTTTTATATCTGATTATATTTTCGCAGGCAGATTTCTTCGTCGCAGCATTCTTTTATAAGTTCACGATCATGGGTAACAACGATTACGGTTTTTCCAATTGCTTTTAGGTCACGTAGGATTTTTCCGATTTGCAGCATGTGAGTATAGTCCAGTCCGCTTGTTGGTTCATCAAATAACATGATGTCGCGACCACTTGCAATGGCACTGGCAACTGCAACACGTTGTTTTTGTCCGCCAGAAAGAGATTGTGGGTGACGTTCGGCAAATTGTTCAAGGTCTAGCGTGCCAAGGATTTTGCGAGCTTCTTCTTCACTTTCTTCTGATTGGCTGATGAGAACTTCGTCTAAAACACTTTCTGTAAATAGTTGATGATTTACATCCTGCATTACAAGATAAATTAATTTCTGTCGCTGACGAGGTTTGTAAGTTTTTCCATTGTAGATTAGAGTTCCCTTTGAATGATGGCCGAGTCCACATAGGCAGTTGAGCAAGGTTGTTTTTCCATCGCCATTGTTTCCTGTGATTGCGGTGATTTTTCCAACTGGAATCTGCATTTGCGGAATGTTGAGAGCAAGGAAGCCGTTTCTGTATTTGTAGCGGAAGTTTTGAAGAGTGAGGAAATTGTCATTTTGTACGGATCCCTGGGGCAAGCCTGAGGATGACAGATCTGCATTTCCCGATGGTGATACCATACTGTTGTCATTGTCCGGCTTGACCGGGCAATCCGTACTACGCAGATTCGTTCTTAATCCCAGTCCATGCAAATCTTCTTCACTTATTTTATCCATCTGAATGCGGCTAAGTTCTCGGATAATTTCTCCGTCTTTTAAAACTACCGTTCGGTCGGCTAAATCCCACAGATACGAAATGCGGTGTTCAGCAACGATTATAGTTTTGCCCTCTCTTTTCCATTTTTTTAGAAGGCATGCAAGTTCTTCAATTGTACGTAAATCAAGATTTGCGCTTGGTTCATCAAGAAGGATTATTTTATTTCCGGTAACTGCAACAGAGGCACAGGCAATTTTTTGTTTTTGACCGCCGCTTAAATCAAACAGACTGCGGTTCATTAAAGGTTCAAGATGAAGTTCATTTACTGTGTTGTCGATTCGTCGTAAAATCTCGCTTTCTTCCATCCCCTGATTTTCGCAGGCAAAGGCAAGTTCACTTGTTGTGTCAACATTAAAAAACTGAGAACGCGGATTCTGAAAAACAGTGCTGACAGTTTTTGCTGTGTCGTAAAGTTCTGCGTGGCTTACATCTTGTCCGTCTACAGTAACCGAACCTTCAAGATGGCCTTCAAAAAAATTTGGGATAAGACCGTTTATTAGGCGAAGAATTGTTGTTTTTCCACATCCTGAACCGCCAGTAAGAAGAACAAATTCTCCTTCACCAACAGACAGGTTCACTCCACGTAGACTTCCGTTAGAAATTTTTTCATCAACTCCACCGGCTGCTCCATTTTCGCCACCCTCGCCAGAATTATATCCGAAATAAACATTTTTTAATTCAATCATTTAAATCACCTTGCAGGCACGAAGAATTACAAATAAAAGTCCGCCACCCAATGCAATAAAAGTAATCACATCACACCAGCCAAAGCCGATTTTGCAGATATTTGTGCGTTTATCAGGACCACCAAGACCTCGAGTCAAACTGGCCGCGCTAAGTTCCTGCCCGATTTTTACAGAACACGTCATCATTGGAATAAGACGATATTCAATCATCTTTAGAACCTTTTTTCCACCAAATTTTATATCACGCATTGTCATTGCTTTATTTATGCTGTTTGTCTCTTCTAAAACTGTAGGAAAAAAGCGGAACATAACAGCAAGTGGAATTGTAATTTTCTGGCTTACGTGCATCTTTTCCATTGCCGCAATAAATTCACTTACCGTAGTTGTGGAAATGACGAACATTCCAGTTAAGATTCCAGGCATAAATCGAAGGATAATTCCACACATGGCAAGAATCAAAAAATTCAGAAAGCCAGTACAGTGTGGCATAATCAGCATTGAAAAGGCGTATGCAACAGAATAAAAAATTACAGAAAATAAAACCGGCTTCCATTTACCGCAAATTAGCAAAAGCAAAAGTGGCAGATAATTCAACGCTACTCTAAATTCTGCAGCAGCATCTCCGCCAGCATTTCCAAGAACAAAAACTGAAACAAAAACAAGGAGCAACAATTTAGTTCGAGGATCCAATAATGATTTTTTGTTTGAAGATTTTAAAATTTCCATAGTGTTTCAACAGGGGCGTTGCGGGGGTGTCCTCCGCTAGAAGGGGTAGCGACCAACGAAGTGGGCGCGCAGGGGGAGACTTCCCCCTCCTTATCACACAATACCTGCTTTTACAAAATGCTTTTTTAGAATTAAACGTCCAAGAAGCCCACCAACAATTCCGAAAACAAAACATAAAACTAAATGAACCGGGCACATCCACATTGGCATAAGCTTTGTAAGAGCATCGATGTATTCCTGCCCAAAGTTTTGGCGAGTTGACCAGTATTTATCGGCAAAAAAGAAAAGAGGAATGTAATTGCTCCAAATCCAAAGACTGAAAACGCCGTGTACAATAACTGCACGCTTTGCACTCTTGTATTCACCTTTTTTCAAAATTAATTCGCAGATAAGACCTGTAACCAATCCAATAACCAGAGCGTAATATGACATTCCGGTGAGCCACATGAGAATTCCCATAAGGATTGTCATGATATAAACCATTCCAAACTTTTTAACCTTAGTCAAAAAAAGCATAAACGGAATTCCGCCGAACAATGGCATAAGAACTGAATATGTTGGCATAAAGATTGGAATAAAGCCGAGCATAGCAAGCGCCATGATTACAACGAAATAGATTGCGGTAAAAATACCAATGTTTATAAGATCTTTACCTTTTAACTTTTTTGAATCATCCATTAATGTACTCCTGTGTGAGGCCCACTGAGGGGCCGTAGTATTATCTATTATTAGTCTAAACTAACAATTATGTTAGATTATACTAATAATTTATTTATAATTCGTCAATCTAAGCCGTTTGTTTACTAACCATCATCGCATATTCTCTGTTTGCAGCCATAAGTTCTTCATGAGAACCGCTTTCAACAATCTGGCCATTCTTAATTACAAGAATCTTGTCTGCATTGCGGATTGTGTTCAGACGGTGGGCAATAACAATCAGAGTTTTGCCGTGGCATAGTTCGGAAATTGCTTCCTGAATAAAGTGTTCGTTGTCGGCATCTACGCTGGCTGTGGCTTCATCCAAAATTACGATTGGGGCATCTTTGAGCATACAACGGGCAATTGAAATACGCTGCTGTTCACCGCCAGAAAGACTTGCACCACCTTCGCCGATTACTGTGTCAAAACCATCCGGTAACTGCATGATAAAGTCATAACAGCGGGCTTTTTTTGCAACTTCAATAACTTCTTCGCGGGTGGCATTTGTTTTTCCCATGGCGATGTTATTAAAAATTGTGTCCTGGAAAAGATAGACTCTCTGGAAAACCATAGAGATATTATCCATGAGGTTTGCAACAGGAACGTTACGGATATCTGTGCCACGGATTTTTATAATTCCTTCCTTTACATCCCAGAAGCGGGCAAGAAGATTAGCGATTGTAGATTTTCCGCCGCCACTTGGACCAACAAGGGCAAGCATCTGCCCACGGTCAACGTCAAAGCTGATATTATGAAGGGCTTCTTTGTCGCCGTAAGCAAAGGATACGTTCTGGTAAGATATTTCTGGTTGGTCCATTGTAACTGTTGTAAGCTCAGGTAATTTTTCTGTTCCATCATTGCTGATTTCTGCTTCGTCAAAAACGCTTTCGATTCGGTCAAGGCAGGCATCGGTAACTGTAAGACGGGCAACGTTTCCGTAGTAAGCTTTCATTCCAGCAAAAGTGTCGAAAAGGAAAAGAATCATACCCATCATAAACTCAATTGTAATGAGACCGCGGGCACTCAAAAGATATGCCACAAATAAAACTGCCGCAGTTCCAATTCCATAAGAAATCATAAAACTTGCCCACCATGGAGCATAAGCCATTTCAAAACCGATTGCCTTGTCGCAGCTATCTTCAAAAGCCTTGTTCATTTCCTTAGATTTTTCACCAAGCATGTTGAAGGTTTTGATGATTCCGATTCCTTCTGCAAATTCCAGAACTGCACTTGTAAGAGTCTGACTTGAAACCTGTTTTGCCATTGAATGGGCAATTGAAACGCGGGTCATCAGATTTCCCATCAGCATAATCAGGGCAAGACAGCCCACTGCAACAAGTCCCAGTCGCCAGTCCAGATAGAACATAAAGCCAATCATCATAGCCTGCGAGATTATAAAACCAACAAGATCTTCCAGAACCATCATGCAGTTCTCTTCGATAAAGTTCATGTCAGTTGCAAGAACGCTGCTTACCTTACCGATGTTTCCGTCAGAAAAATATCCCATCGAAAGCTTACGGAAATGGTCGCCCAGCTGCATACGTTTGTCTGCAAAAACCTTAAAGCCTGCAGCCGACTGTAAGCGGTCCGAAATATTCTGTAAAACTGCCTGAGCCACAAGACAGCCCAAAAGTACAAGCCCCGAAATAAGGCAAGTTTTACGAGTAACAGTTCCAGCCATAAAGCCCGAAACAATCAAAAAGCAGACCATAAGAGGCGCCTTCATAAACATTCCCTTAAAAAATCCCGGGATATATGCGGCACGGATTGAAGCCTTGTATTTTCCGCACGAACCTACAAGCCTGTGCATCATTGTTATCATCGATTTATTTTTCATTATGAAATCCTCCACTCAGCGGCAGCTGTAGATGCTTTCCACAACTTCTGATACTCTTCGCAATCTTTACTCAAAGTTTCATGAGTTCCTTCTGCAATCACATTTCCTGCTTTGAGAACACAAATCTTATCTGCTTTTTTGATTGAAGAAAGGCGGTGTGCAATTACGATAACTGTTTTATCTTTTACGATTTCTGCAATTGCGGCATTCATCTTTTCTTCGTTTTCCGGATCCATAAATGCAGTTGCTTCATCCAATACGATGACTGGTGCATTTTTCAAAATTGCGCGTGCCAGTGAAATACGCTGGCGTTCACCACCGGAAAGCTGCTTACCGCTGTCGCCTGCCATTGTGTCGATTCCCTTAGGGAAGCGGGCTAAGAACTCGTCGCATTGAGCGCGGTGAGCTGCGTCTAGAACTTCTTCGCGACTTGCGTTCGGGCGACCGATTAGGATGTTTTCATAAAGAGAAGTATTGAAGAGGAACTGTTCCTGCGCAACATATGAAATCTGATTATTGAGGGCTTCGATAGACATGTCGGTGATGTCCTGTCCACCAATGCTGATTGAGCCGGAATCCAGATCGTAGAAGTGAACTAGGAGTTTTGCAAGGGTGGACTTACCGCTGCCGGATTCGCCGATCAAAGCCGTAGTCGTACCCTGTTTCAAAGTTAGATTGATACCGTGCAGCACTTCATTGTCACACGGATTCGATTTTGCTAACGCAAAATCCTTTTCTTTTGAATTGTTAGACGTTTCGAATCCGTGTGACAAATCCTTTTTATAAGAAAAACGGACATTCTTAAACTCAACATCATAATTCTTGCCTTCAAAGTTTTTATCGCCTGCTTTAATTGGCTCGCCATTCATCAGTTTTTCGAGTTCGGCAATTTTGTAATTCAACTGAGGAATCTTTCCGCCAAAACTGAGGGCACGGAGAATTGCAGGACCAACCGCAAAGGACATACACAAAACAAGCACCAGCTGGCTCAGTTCAAGCTTTCCGCTCAAAACCATAAGGCCACCAAAAGGTAAAGTAAAAAGCGCAAGGCAAGGAAGTGTACTATTATAAACTGCCATCCACGGCCAGCAGACTTTGTACCAGGCAAGAGTAAAATCACGGTAACCGCGGACTGCATCGCCAAAACGTTTGAAAGAATCTCCGTCCTTATTAAAAACTTTAATTGCTTCCATACCGTTTACATATTCGATGATTGTGTTGTTCATCTTTTTTGCTGATTCGTAATAAGCGCCCATCAAAGAAGTTCCAGCTTTCATCATCATTGCCATTCCAAAAGCTCCAAAAGGAAGAACGGCAAGTGTCAAAAGTGTAAGCCGCCAGTCAACAAAAAACATTGCAAGAATTACAATACATGGTACTAAAAGATTTGCAATACCTTCTGGGATCGCATGGGCAAGAAGAATTTCTATCTGGTCGATATCGTCGGTAAAGACACGTTTAATCTGTCCGGTTCCAAGCTCCTTGATATTTCCAAGAGGCTGACGTTCGAGTTTGTCTTTAAGCGAAATACGGATATTTTTTAGCGTGTTATAGGCACTGATATGCGAAAAAGCTAAACCGCGGCTGTAGAGAATTGCATAAAGCGCAAGGCAGACAAAAATTGCTGCAACACGGATTACGACAAACTTAAAATCTGGCAGTTGGCCTTGTGTGAGCGGAACAATCAGCTGATACAAAAATAAATAAGGAACGACATTCGCTACTATACCAAGAGTGGTAAGGAACGAAGCAATAACCGTATATTTTTTATATTTTCCAATATACGGAGCAACAGATTTTATCATTTTTTACCTTCCTTTTATTAAATTATTGTTAGTTATTGCTAACTTTTGAGATAAAGTATACTGTTATAAATAATTGTTAGCAATAACTAACCGATGATTTACCGCTACTTAATTCCTGCCAAAATACCATCATTATAGAAGCGTGTGAGTTTTGTGATATAGGCTTTTGCAACTTCCAGCTCCACACCATGTACAAGCGGAGCAAAAAGGGCATCATAAAAAGAATAAGTGATAGTGCTTAGAAAAAGCTTTGTAGATTGGTCCTTTTGGTACTGCTTGAAATTTTCGAGGAGCTGAGGAAGCTGTTTGTTCAATTCAGCCAGATCTATTTCACATAAGTATTGTGTAAAATTCTCGAACCTTGTTCCCTTAGATTGTTTCAGAACCAAAAAAAACTGCTCCTTATGTTGATAAGCATAGTCAAGATATCGTAAATAAAAGTCTTCGGGATTTGTCGAAAAATCTTTCTGGCGAGCCCTTTCCCAATAGATGATTTTGTCGTTTTTGAACATCTTTATAAAATCAGAATAAACTGGTTCTATTACTGCAGCAAAAAGTTCTTCTTTATTCTCAAAACGGGTGTATACAGCACGCGGACTTGTCTGAGCCTCACGTGCAATTGTTCTTATAGAAGCCCCTTCAAAGCCGTTTTCGAGAAATTCTTTTTTTGCAACTTCAATAAGTCTTTTAGAGACTCCTATAATTCGCTGTGGCATATTTATTCCATCTGAAGATTATAAAGTTTTTTATAAATTTCGCAGTTTTTCATTAATTCTTCGTGTGTGCCGCTACCTACAACACAGCCCTGATCCAGAACAACAATTCTGTCACAGTTTACGATTGAGCGCAAGCGGTGAGCAATCATCAAGACTGTACGACCTCTTGTAAGTTCTTCTATTGCATTCTGAATCTTTGTTTCTGTTTCCGGGTCAATCGAAGCTGTGCTTTCATCTAACAAAACAATCGGAGCATCCTTAAGAAGAGCCCGTGCAATCGAAAGCCTCTGACGTTCTCCACCACTCAAGGTATGACCATTTTCTCCAAGCACAGTATCAATTCCATCTGGGAGCTTTTCTATAAAAGGCATACACTGGGCCATCTCGGCAGCCTTCAAAACTTCTTCGCGGCTGGCATTTTTGTTTCCAATCAGAATGTTGTTATAGATTGTATCATTAAAAAGCGTTACATCCTGGAATACAATTGAAAAAAGTTTGAAAAGATTTTCCGGTTTTACATTTTTAATATTCTGACCGCCTGTCAGGATCTCGCCTGAATCATTATCCCACAAGCGGGCTGCAAGACGACAGATTGTACTTTTGCCACTTCCGGAAGCGCCAACCAGAGCGGTGTATTCTCCCTGCTTAGCTGTAAAAGATACATTCTGTAGGACAGGTTTATCATTTTTATTATAAGAGAAGTTTACATTCTTAAATTCTATATCATAATTCTTTGCTTCAACATCAGCAGAACCAGATTGCTCCGGATATTCGCGGATATTTTTAATTCTCTTTGACGCAACCTTAGAAGCAATTACAGCTCCCAAATGTTCGCAGGTATAAGAAAGAGGCTCGTATACCCAGACAGAAAAAAGCATGAAAATTACATAAACAGCAGCTGTGATTTCTCCTGTGACAAGCAGACGGGCCCCCACAATCGCAACTACACCAATTCCCATTCTGAGAACATTGTAGGCTGTGGAAATGCTCATGCCCGAAAGAAACTCAAAAAGAACAAGACGGGGAACCAAGCGCTTCATTTTCTTATCAATTCCTTTCTGATATTTTGCAATGTTTCCCGAAGCCTTAAGAACCTTTATGTTTTCAAAGTATTCCTGAATACCGTCTGTAATAGCAAGCTTAAGGTTTCGGTTTTTCTGATGAGTTCCGCCTGAAATTGGATCGCAGAGTGCCATTGCAATAGCAGCTACAGGAACTACAGAAAATAAAGCAAGAGCCATTTTTGCATTTACAAAAAAGAGAGCTGTTACAGTCAGTGCAATTCCAATAAAACTGCCGATAAACTCCGTCAACTGATTTGCAAGAATGCCTTCAATGATTCCGATATCATCCATAATAGTTGATGTGAGATCGCTTAAATCATGCTTTGAAAGAAAACTTTCCGGCAGGCGGCGAAGCTTATCTGCAACGCCCATACGCAACGTGAGGTTTTCTTTTGAGGCAGAAAGATATTTTTCCTTATACATTTTTCTGTAGGCAAAATAGAGGGCAAGAACAAGAAGCGTACCAATGCCGAAAATCACTACGAAAGAAAAATCAATTTTACCGCCGGATGCTGTTGCTGCAAACATTTTGCTCACTGTCTGATAAATCAAAATCAAAGGCAGCATTGCTACAATCTGGAAAATTGCAAGCCAGACCGAAGACCTGTAAATTGCACGTCGACCATTTTTTGTAAGAGTCTTTAATATACTAAGCATGAACTGCCTCCTTGTGTTCTTTGCCGATTTTCCAGCTGACAGCCTTTGAATATTCGCTGACCATGTTTTTGTATTTTCCGTTCAACTTTATCAGCGTGTCATGATTTCCTTCTTCAATAATCTGGCCGTTCTCAATTACACAGATTTTGTCGGCATTGCGGACTGTAGACATTCGGTGGGCAATCATAATAACGGTTTTATTTTTCAAAAGTTCTTCAAAGGATTTTCGAATAAGATATTCATTTTCTGCATCGGCAAAGGCTGTTGCTTCATCAAGAATGATTACAGGAGAATCCTTTAAGATGGCTCGTGCAATTGCAATTCGCTGAATTTCGCCGCCGGAAAGATAAACACCTTTTGAACCGAACATTGTATCAATTCCATCCGGAAGCTTTTCAAGAATGTCATCGCACTGGGCCAGGTGCAGGGCACGTAAAATATCGTCACGGCTGGCATCCGGTTTATAAAGAGCAACATTATCTGCAATGCTCATTTTCAAAAGACTGTTTTCCTGAAAGACAATGCTGATGTAATTGTTTAAGTCTTTTTCGCTTATATCTTTGATGTTAACTCCGCCTAATAAAACTTGGCCTTGAGTAACATCGCGCAGGCGGGCCGCTAGAGAAGCAATAGTACTTTTTCCACCGCCGGACATTCCAACTAGAGCTGTGTTTTTTCCTTCTGGTATTTCAAGATTTATTCCATCCAAAGCAAGCGGAAGGTTTTCTGCATAGCGGAAGCTCACATCCTTAAAATTAAAAGTGAAGTTTTCAGGCTTTGCATTTCCCTTATATTCCATAGGCTTTTCATCAAAAATCTTTTTAAGACTTTCCATCGCCTCATCAACAATAATCGATTCAGAAGAGTTTCCCATAATGCGTTTCAAAATGGTAACTTCCATAGGAATAATCGAAGCAAAGAAAACAAAGGAGCAGATAAGGTTCATTGTGTTTCCGCCCTTGTTGAAGAGGAAGAGAGCTGTTGGAACCAGAGCATAAAAGACACTGTTGATTGCAGTGTTGTAAAGGCTGTCTGCAGTCATCATGGAAATTGCAAATTTGTAAACGTAATCACAAAAGCCGTTTACCGCATTTTTATAGCGGGAAAATGAATCAGCTGTCTGTCCAAAAGTTTTCATAACCGGAATTCCGCGCACATATTCAACAGCCGCATTGGACATATCCTTTGAGGCCTGCTGATATTTATGAACAAACTCGCCTCCGTTTCCCATCATGATTAACATCAAAAGCACAAAGCCAATGATTACGGGAATAAGGCAGGCTACAGAAAGCAGGACGCTGTAACGGAACATAAAAACAACAAAGGCAATTGGTAGCACGATGGACATGGTCGTATTTGGAATCTGATGGGCCATCATGGTCTCGGTAGCATCTGTATTTTTTTCGATAAGCTTACGAAGACTTCCGCTGGGGTTGGAATCGTGAAAGCCGCCCGGTAAAGTTCCGATATGCTTTATCAGTTTTTTCTTTAGCCGCATGATTGTATTAAATGCTGTGATGTGAGAAAAAAGCAGAGAAATGCCGTAAAGACCATAGGCGGCACAAACTGCAAAAACAATGCCTTTTCCATATTCCGCAAGAATACCAGCGTCAATTGATTTTATATTGCCCGCATTAAGTATCAGTTCCTGGGCAATTTTATAAACGTAGGTGTAAGCATAAATATTTTCCACAGCAGAAAAGGCTGCAAAAATAATGCTGAATACCATTGTGATTTTGAAGGGCCCCATAGACTTAATTAAGAAGGGCAGGTTTGATTTTTGTTTCATATATTCTCCTATTAAAACACTGTTTCAATAAAACTCCAAAAAAGCCTGCCTAAGTTAGGTAATCAGACAGGCTTTGCTATTTAACAACGTGCACCAATGCGCTTACACATATTATTTTGTTGGTTCCGTTGATACTGTTGATTCTGATGTTTCACTTGATTCTGTTTTTTTATTTTCTTTGAGATGTTTTCGCAAAATCAGCCATCCAAGAAAAACTCCGCCAAATGCAAGTGTAAAAACAATCAGAGTGGAAACTAGGCCCATAAAGCCGCTGGTAAATTTGACCATCTCTTCCATAGCTTCTGGAGTCTGACCGCGACCAATCCATTCAGTCTTGTAGCTTTCGAGAAAGAACCAGCTTGGAACAATTGAACCCCAGGCTTGTCCAACATGATATACACCCGACGCAATTGCAACTTTCCATACTGCAGGTTTTTCTTCGCGTGAAGCAATGAAGTCTGCAATTATAGCGGCTACCATTGATGTAATAACCCATGGCAAATAGCCGGCACCCAATATTGAGAAAATCAACATACAGATTGCCTGCATGATTGTGAACTGAAAGAATTTTCCCACCTTGCGTGTTACAAAGAACATTACAGCTCCAGTGAGGAACCCGCAAATTCCGGGACTAATGGCATGACCAAATTGACCAAGCACCATTGTGATACAGCTGGCAATCATATAGAAGACCATATACAAGGCCGTCAATAAAGCAGTCATTACCACATCTTTGATTTTTAACTTACGCATTTTTTAATAACTCCTTTTTTGCATAAAGTCGGCAAGCACAGCTTTTTTCTAAGCCGTTCTTTCGATTTTAGGCACCTTTTTTTATAATAAGCTCAGCACCCGCTGAGTCATTTTTCATTGTGTCAAAGATTTCATTCAGCTCCCCGAGAGTCTGTGAAGATAAAAGGAAATCCTTTTCGATTGTGCCATCATTCAGATAGATAATTCTGTCTGCAACATGGCGAATAAATTCATAATCATGAGAAATTACAAGAAGACCTGCTTTTTCACGAAGACTTACAATTTCGCTTGAAACTTTCTGCATGGAAGAAACATCAAGTCCGCTGGTAGGTTCATCAAAAATAATCAGTTCACGGTCGCAGAGCATTGCCATTCCAATTTGAAGTCTCTGTTTCTGCCCTCCGCTGAGTTCAAAAGGATGTGAGTTTTTATATTCAGCAAGGCCAAGATATTCGAGAGTTTCGTTGATTTTAGCAGTGTCTTTTCTAACTAAAGCTAATTCGTTCTCCGCAGAAGTTCCAAAAAGCTGATAATCTGGATCCTGCATAATAAAGAAAGGAAGTCCGTCTGTTTTTACAGTTCCGGAATCAGGTTTTATGCTCTTACACAAAAGTTTTGCAAGTGTTGTTTTTCCGGCTCCGTTGTTTCCTACAAGAACTGTAACTTCACCTTTTTTTAGTTCCAGGTTTACATCTTTTAAAATGTGTTTATAGGCTGCATGTTCAATATTTGCACAAACTGTTTTTTCTGAATCAGAAAGTTTTTGAATAAAAGGAACATCCAGAGAAAAAATATCAAAGCTGCGGGTGTCATATCCGCTTTTTTTGAAGGCTTGCTCACTATCATAAATATGGAGTTTTCCTTTTTCCATAAAGAAAACACGGTCTATAAGATTATTCAGATAATAGAAACGATGATCAGCAACAATAACTGTAATCCCCTGACTTTTTAACCAGCTGATAATTTGACCAAGCTTCATCGCATTTCCATAATCAAGATTTGCAGAAGGTTCATCAAAAAGGACAACCTGCTGGTTCATAGTAAGGGCAGAAGCAAGAGCAACCATCTGACGTTCGCCACTTGAAAGCAGGAAAATATTTTTGTTCATCAGATTCTCAAGACCAAAAGTTTTTACAAGAAGTGTAAGTTTTTCCTGCATCTGAGCTTTTGTAAAACCGTAGTTTTCCATTGGAAATACAAGTTCACTTGTAGTATTGTCTGTAAAAAACTGCGAACGCGGATTTTGAAAGACTGAACCAATTTCGCGGTTGAGTTCGTGCATTTTCAAATCTTTGTATTTTTTTTCATTGATAAAAAGCTCGCCTTTAAGATTTCCTTCTGTAATTGCGGGAATCAGTCCGTTCATACACTTAAGGAGTGTGGATTTTCCGCAGCCGCTGTTTCCGGTAAGCAGAATTACTTCGCCTTTTTTTATTTCAAAATTGATATTATGAATTCCTTCATTTGAATCTTTATACTCAAAAGAAAGCTTATCTGCCACAATCATCTTTTGAACCATATAAAACCTCCGATAAGTCCTGCAATAAAGAGGATTAAAATTAAGCCGTCAACAAATCTGAATTTTTGTTCAAAATAGGAACTTCGTTTCATTGGCGCATCAATTCCTTTTACAAGGCCTGCCGCAGTTACCTCTTCTGAAAGTGCAGCACATCTGAAAAGCTGGGGTACAATAAAATATTGAAAGCTTTTTATAGGACGACGAATGGTAAATGGAATACCGCGAAGTCTCATAGATTCACGTATATATTTGAATTCGCGGGTAAAAGTTGGAAGATATTTCAAAGTGATTGTAACCGCCACAACAAGAGTTCGTGGAATGCGCATTGTTTCAAGAGAGGATAGAAGCTCTGCTGAAGTGTATTTTTTCATCAAAGCAGCTACCAGACCAAAACACGGAACTGATTGCTGGAGTACAACTAGGAAAAGTGCAAATGGTTCAATAGCGGGAAAGACTCTGCTTAAAATTATTACACCTTCCATCATTGCGTAAATAAGTGAGGTTACTAAAAATATTTTGTAGCAGCCCATTGCAAGTAAAAGTACTGCGGCAAAAACTGCCAGATATATTTTTAAAAAGCTTCCGCTCAAAAAAATATACATTGAAGGGGCCAGAATATTTATCACAATAAGAACGATCGGGTTTAGTCTTAATTTAGGCATTTTTATATCTTCCTGAACTATCTTCAGCCGTGGGGAGGGAAGGTGTTATTTTTTCTTTCCCTGATTTGCTACTGCTTCCATTTTTGCCTTGAGGGCTTCCTGGTCGCCAAGATAGTAGTGTTTGATTACCTTAAAGTTGTCGTCGAATTCGTAAACAAGTGGAGTTCCAGTCGGGATGTTTACTTCAAGAATCTGCTCAGGAGTGAGATCATCCAGATATTTTACAAGAGCGCGCAGGCTGTTTCCGTGGGCTGCAATGATTACGCGTTTTCCGGCTTTCATCTGAGGTTTGATTTCTTCGAGGAAGTATGGAATTACGCGGGCAATTGTTGTCTCAAGACTTTCGTTTTGCGGGAGGAAACTTGCATCTACATCGCGGTACATTGCCTGTTTTTTTGCAGAGCGAGGGTCATCGTCTGAAAGTACAGGTGGCTTTACATCAAAAGAACGGCGCCAGATTTTTACCTGATCTTCTCCAAATTTTTCAGCGGCTTCTGCTTTGTTCTTTCCCTGGAGGTCGCCATAATGACGTTCGTTCAGTTTCCAGGTTTTGATTACAGGAAGCCATTCCCTATCCATTTCGCAAAGGATTCCATTTAGAGTATGGATTGCGCGTTTTAAGTAGGAAGTGTAGCAGATATCAAAATCGTAGCCTTCTTTTTTAAGGAGTTGACCTGCCGTCTTTGCTTCTTCGCGGCCTTTGTCAGAAAGTTCAACATCTGTCCAGCCTGTAAAAAGATTGAGTTTGTTCCATTCACTTTCGCCATGGCGAACTAAAACTAATTTTGTCATAATGTGCCTCTTTTTTAGTTAGTTTATACTAACAAAGATATAGTTTATTAGATAGTTAGTCAACACTAACCATTTCTTGAAAGTATTCATCTGTAGTATTAGCAAAAAATATGATATAATCTTTTACATGGAATTAAATAGAAAAAATACCTGGTACATTCCATTTTTATATGGTTTAGTAGTTTTTGTTGCTAATTTTATTGGAGCTCAAATACCAGTATCTTCATCAATAAATCTTGAGACTAAGAATTTTACTAACTATCAGAATATAATTGCACAGCATCCTGTTATAATTTCTATTATTACTTCTTTCTGTTATATAATTCCAATTGTTTTATGCTGTCTTTATGCTCTCACGATAAATAAAGAAAATGTACGCAAGCGTTTTATTAATCTGCCGATTGCTTACGCCACAATCAGTATAAGCGGATGGATTTATTATTTTCTTGCAGAGGTAATTACTCTTTTAATCAGTAAAAAATGTTTTGATATTTCTATAAAAAATATTTTACTGGTTTCAATCATGTACATAATTCTGGAGTGTCTTTTTAGTTTTACTCTTGGATTTTTTATTATGGAAACCCTGCATCGAAAGATTTTTCTTCCGCGCTTTTTTCCTGATGGTAAGATTGCTGCTACCCGCGGTCTCATAAAACCTTCAAATACATTTCTTTTTACAGTCTTTTATATTTCTGTAAGCCTTTTTCCGATTTGTTTCATCAGCTTTGCTTATTTTAGCAGCCTGCATTTTAAGATTGAACAATCTGACCTTCGTTTTGTAATTTTCTTCTTTATAATTCTTGCGCTTGATATAGTTATTCTGATTACATTCCAGCAGTATTATTCTTCTCCTCTTAAAAAGCTGAAGGAAGGAACAGAAAAAGTTAAAAAAGGCGATTATACAAATCACGTGCAAATTGTGAGTAACGATTC
>JAILCM010000236.1 GCA_024680155.1 Treponema sp. | reverse complement strand
TGAATTTCGTTAATTTTTTAATTAAATGTTTAATGATTCGTTAATTTTTTATCGAAATTTAATATTTTTCTTTTGGTTACCTGTCAAATTTTTAGGGCATAAAAAAAACTGATAAAATAACAAATATTTATTTTCTATCAGTTTTTTATAAAATTTTAAGATTTTCGTTTAGATTATTTCAAAACAATAAATATTTATGCGCAAGAATTAGTAATCATCTCCAACAGATTCTACTTCTTCATCTTCGGCATGAGGTTCCTCTATAAAAACTTTAGAAACATTTTCATCCGACAAGAATTCTGCAAGCTGTTTAGCCTGAGCTTTTGTAAAATAAAAATGTAACAACAAAGATTCAGTATCAGCAGAATCATCACCAGCAAGACGCTTTTCGTTTCCAACAGGATAAATTGTAATAGTAAAATATGGTGATTTATCTTTAAAAGTATAACCTAAATAAGCAGAACCTTCACCATTATTTGGAGTTGAACTTTTTATAGAACCCCAATCAAGTCGTGCATTTGCATAGCCGTAAATTTTTTCTGTTTTTTTAGATTTTCTATCAAGTTTTTTATCTTCAAAATCTTTTAAATATGATTCAACAGCTTTTATATAGTTTTGTCGTCCAGCATCATCAAATGTCAAAAAATAGTATGCTGCCATATAAGGTGCACCAAATCCAAAACGTTTTGTCTTAACACCATATACAAACGTTGCAACCTTCTGTTTAATTCCGAATGTTACTGTTGGTGTAGAAACTGAAAATTCATCAAGATCTATAAATTTTTTTCCAAAAAAAGCTTCTGCAAAATTAAATTTCTTTTTTTCTTCAGAAGTTTTAGAATTATTTAATGCAGTTCTTGACTCACCGCCTTCATTTTCCCCATCTTCATCATTTACATATAAATCAGAAGAAGTTTTTACAGTCTGATTTGTAGATTGACAAGAACTAATCATCACAACAGAAACACAAACAAAAGCTAGAATTGAAATTTTAGAAAATATTTTTTTCATACAACATAACCTCGTATTTTTTCCCTCTTTGCTTGTAAAAACAACATAAACAAATTCCGTTACAAAAGAATAATGTTTTTCAAAACAAAAATAAATCACCATTATAAAAATAAATCTGTTGTTAAAAAAAACATTAGGGTTTATAATGGACAGACTAGGAGATGCCTATGAAAAAGATTTTTATGATTTTTGCCCTTGCTGCAATTTTTACAATTTCTGCATTTGCACAGAACACACCGGTTCCACAACCAGAAAGAACAGAAGGAATGTGGTCTGATATGACTTACGAAAATATCCCTATTCTTAAGATTATGGAAGGTCGAGACGGCTACGTTATTATATATCAAAAAAATAAAGTAGGTGTAGCAAATACAGTCATTCCAAAAAAATGGGCTCGTGGAACACCTGAATCACCACGTAAGCTTAAATTCAGAAATTCAAAAAATTCACGTGAAGCTTTTATGACAGTTATAAAGAAAAACGGACAGTTCAGTAGAGTTGTTCTTACAGTTCCATATTCAAAACAGAATGCAATCTGGGGCTTAGCAGATTACAGAGTTCAGATGGACGGAGCTGATAAAGAAACTCTTGAAGAACTTGATTTATAAAGCTTTTTTCTAAAAGAATTTTATAAAACTTTGAAAGGAATGTCTAAAAAGGCATTCCTTTTTTTATTTAAAATATGCTATAACATCAAAACAAAAAAAAGATTTATAGGAAGAAAAATGGACATTTTAACTGCATCCGAAGCTGAAAAATTCAGTAATTTTATAAAATCACACGATTTCTTTTTTATTATTGGACACAAAGAACCTGACGGAGACTGTATTGCATCTTGTCTTGGAATTGCCGCTATACTTAAAAGTTTTAATAAAGAATATCAACTGCTTTCTGCCGGTCCTTTTAAAAGAAACGAAATTCAAAAATACGAAAAACAATTTACAAATACACCAGTTTTTCTTGATGAAGCACAAAGAAAACAAACTGGTTTAATCATTACAGACTGTTCTGAATTTACTCGGCTTGGCGAAATTGACGGAGATTTAAAAGGTCTGGATACTTTTATTATTGACCATCACAAAACTTCACAATTTCCAGAAGGTGCGCAAGGTTATGTAAATTCAAAAGCTGGTGCTTGTGCTTATCTTATTCAACTTTATTACGAAAAACTTGTTGGAGCTGTTCCAGAAGAAACTGCAAAAATTCTAATGTTTGGAATTTGTACCGATACCGGATTCTTTAGATTTTTGGATACTTCTGATGAAGCTGCTGATTTACTTGGTGCAACTTCAAGACTTGTTTCTTACGGAGCAAATCCACGTCAAATTTACAATGATATTAATAATGGAAAAGCCTACTCTACCCGTAAACTTTTGGGCGTACTTTTAAATAAGGCTGAACGTTACCTTAACGACAGACTTGTAATCACTTATGAATCATTGGAAGATACTCAAAAATACGGCAAAAATGGCAGGGATTCTGACGCGTTGTACCAGCTTTTACTTTCTAGCGAAAACACACAGGCGGTTGTATTTTTAAGACAGGATACTCCAAACACATGTACTGGCGGCTTCCGTTCTCAAGACAAGATTGATGTTTCAGCAGTTGCGGCTAAATTTGGCGGCGGTGGTCACAAAAATGCGGCAGGTATGAGTACCGACGGAAAAGTTGAAAACCTTATTCCAAAAATTGTGAGAGAATTTTCAAAAATAATGTAAGGATAAAAACGAACAAAACAAACAACAAAGCGCTATTTCGTGAAACATTCCGTGAAACACAAAAACTTGGCACGAATCTTTCATATATATATGTATAACATATTTTTAGGAGGATTTATGTCTAAAGTAAATCTAAACGAGATTCCTGAGTTAATTAATTCAGGAAAGATTTCACGAAGGATGGCGCTTCAAAAGCTGTCTGTATTTGTAATGCAGGAAAAGAAAGTATTTGGCCTGCAAAAATTCGATGATGATTTTAGAAGCGAAATCATCGTCACACTTTTGGAAAAAGGCACCAGGATTTTTGATGCCTACAATCCAAAATATGGGAGTTTCTTTACTTACTTTTTCTGCTTGATTAAAGGAATTATGCAAACGCTTTTAAGAGAGCATTCGCGTAAAGAAATTACTGAAAACGTGTTTTTTGATGAAAGTGTTTCTTCATACAACGAAAAAGTTGAAGCTTACAAAAACATCAATTACCATGATTTTGAAAAACCTAAGATTCCATATTCATATAAGACTGTTGAACCAAAAGCTCTTGAACTTGCATGTAAATCAGGAACATACCACATAAAGCGGTACCTTGGAACAGAACAAGCAAAAACAAAAGATGAAGAACTGCGCGAGAACTTAAAAAAATTACCGCCATTTATTGCAGATAAAGTTGTTCTGGTTCTTGCATTAAAAGCCGCGTACTACATCACAGGAAGTCAGATAGAGCTTTTGTGCGAAATGTTTAATCTGGACAAAAATATGCTCTTTGATTTAATTCAGCAGTTGAAAAATGAAATTACAACAAAAGATTCGCGTAAAACTTTAATCGAAGAAAGAAGAAACGCTGCATATTTTCATCATAAGAAATATACAAAACAAATTAACAAACTTGAAGCTTCATCAAAAATAAATGCTTCCTACAACAAAGCTACACTTGCACAAAAATACGAAAAAAAAACTGACAGCTGGATAAATCTTACAAAGCAACTTCAGAATGGAAGAATCAATCTTAGGCCGACGAACAAATCAATTGCAAAACTTTTGGGGCTTTGTGAACGTCAGATTAGTCACTATCTTCTAACGGCTCAAAAACTTGGAGTAGAATTATAACTATTTTTAGTTGTTAGGACATTTAGGGGGAATTTTTTGTTCCCCCATTGTTAAGTACAAGATATTCTGATATTTTTTGTTTATGAAAATTTATTTAGCAACAAACAACAAAAACAAAAAAAGAGAAATGGCGGAATTATTCCCAGACCATACAATTGTAATTCCAGCAGACGAAAATATTCCGTTTGATCCGGATGAAACTGGCACAACTTTTTATGAAAACAGTCTTATAAAAGCAAAGGCACTTTACGAAATTGTACACTGCCCTGTTATTGCAGATGATTCAGGCATTTGTGTAGACGCTCTCGAAGGAAATCCGGGAATTTATTCATCACGCTACGCTGGTCCAGAATTTATGCACGGTCGTCCAGATGGTCAGAAAATTTCGCAGGATGAACAGAATCGTTTTATTATTGAGCAGACAACACAGGCTCAAAAACAGGGACTTCCAAAAGGTGCTTATTTAAATGGATCTCGTTCCTGCCACTACACTTGTGCAATGGTTTTATACTGCGGAAACGACCGTCTTTTTGTAGCACAGGAAACTTTTGAAGGCTGCCTGATTGATTCAATTGAAAAACAGGCTGGAAATGGTGGTTTTGGCTATGACCCGATTTTCTTTCTTCCTGATTTTGGTAAAACAGTTGCAGAACTTACTCCAGACCAGAAGAACGAAATTTCGCATAGAGGCAAGGCTGTCCGCGCAATTCAGCAAATAATCAAGAATTTTAAGAATTTTTAAAATTTTTTTTATTTTTTTTCTAAAGTATTTTTCTAATATGGCCGATAAACATAGTAGAATTGTAATGGGTGTTTCGACTTCGTAGAAGCAGCAGTCAGACAGTTTGTGCAAAAGTGTGTGGATGTAGCCTTGTAAACATTTGCACATTTTTGCTTCTTTTCACAATCAGAAGAAAGGATTCTTCTGCTACATATTCCAAGGAGGAATACTATGGTTATCAACCACAACATGTCGGCAATTTTTGCCAATCGTCAACTCGGAGTAACTGGTCTCGGTCTTAACAAAGACATGGAGAAACTTTCATCCGGAGAAAAAATCAACCGCGCAGGTGATGATGCTTCAGGACTCGCAGTATCTGAAAAGATGCGTGCACAGATCCGCGGTTTGAACCAGGCTTCTAGAAACGCTTCAAACGGTATCAACTTTATCCAGACAACAGAAGGTTATCTTCAGGAAACAACTGATATTATGCAGCGTATTCGTGAACTTGCTGTTCAGTCATCTAACGGAATTTATTCTGATGAAGACAGAATGCAGATTCAGGTTGAAATTTCTGCACTCGTTTCTGAAGTTGACCGCATCGCAAGTACAGCACAGTTTAACGGCATGAATATGCTCACAGGACGTTTTGCACGTTCAATGGGCGAAAATGTAGTTACTGCTTCTATGTGGTTCCATATCGGAGCAAACATGGATCAGAGAACACAGGTTTTCATTGCTACAATGACTGCAGAAGCACTTGGTGTTCGCGAAATTGGTACAGGCGACAAACTCTCACTTGCTACACCAGAAGAAGCTAACAAAGCTATTGGTACAATTGATGAAGCCCTTAAAAAAATCAACAAACAGAGAGCAGATCTTGGTGCATACCAGAACCGTCTTGAACTTACTGTAAAAGGCTTGAACATTTCTTCTGAAAATCTTCAGGCTTCTGAATCTCGCATCCGTGATACAGACATGGCAAGCCAGATGGTTGAATTCACAAAGAATTCAGTATTGCAGCAGGCAGGTACAGCAATGCTGGCACAGGCTAATAGCCAGAGTCAGAATGTATTAAGTCTTTTGAGATAGGCTGAATAAACTGGTTAAGCCAGCAGTGCGTGCAAGTTTTACGAAGTAAAACTTGGTAAGCAAGCGTAGCTTGCGACCAATGCTCGCACAGGCAAACAGCCAGAGCCAGAATGTACTCAGCTTGTTAAGATAGGCACACTACTGAGCTAAAATAAGTTTAGAATTATTCTTGTCTTTACTCAGATAGTGTATTATAATAACGGAAAGTCATAAATTGGCTTTCCGTTGTTTTGGAATTAAAATTATATGTACTCTTTCAGAAGTACATCGTTCTTTGAAATAGTGACTTCCCTGTTTTGCAGGTGACAGCAAGAACAGTCAGATTGAAAATCACTCTGACTATTCCTGCTGTTATAGGTCTGAAACTAAACTGGTGGGCGCAGATCCGGTTTAGCCTTCACCTGCAGGACTTAAAGCAAGAAGCTTTGAGTATAAGTAAACATGGAGGGCACAACAATGATTATTAATCACAATATGAGTTCACTTTATGCTGATCGTGTACTTGGTCTTTCTAACGACAGTATCATGAAAAACATGGAGAAACTCTCATCAGGTGAACGCATCAATCGCGCCGGAGACGATGCATCAGGACTTGCTGTATCAGAAAAGATGCGCAGCCAAATTCGCGGACTTAACCAGGCAAGCAGAAACATCCAGAATGGTGTTTCATTCATTCAGACTACCGAAGGATATTTGCAGGAAACTACAGACATTCTCCAGAGAGTAAGAGAGCTTGCAGTTCAGTCAGCAAACGGAATTTACAGCGATGAAGATCGTATGCAGATTCAGGTTGAAGTATCTCAGCTCGTTGCAGAAGTTGACCGCATTGCTAGTCAGGCTCAGTTCAACGGTTTGAATATGTTAACTGGACGCTTCAGCAACACTTCTGACGCTGTTATGCAGTTCCAGATTGGTGCAAACGTTGACCAGAACACTCGTGTTTTCATTGGAACAATGACAGCACAGTCACTTGGACTTAAAGGTGTTCAGGGAAGCGACGAACAGATTTCTATTGCATCACCAGATCAGGCTAACATGGCACTTGCTTCTGTTGATTCGGCTTTGACCACAATCACAAAACAGAGAGCAGACCTTGGAGCTTACCAGAACAGATTTGAAATGGCAATTAAAGGTGTAAATATTGCTGCTGAAAACACACAGGCTGCAGAAAGCCGTATCCGCGATACAGACATGGCTTCTCAGATGGTTGAATTCACAAGAGACCAGATTCTCACACAAGCTGGTACTGCAATGCTTGCACAGGCTAATTCACAGACACAATCTGTATTGGCACTCTTGCAATAGTTTTTTTCATTATCTGTCACAGAGATTTCTGGATGTCATCTTTATGACAGATGGTTACTTAGAAGGGGTGCGCCCCCCTTCTAAGTTTTTTT
>JAILCM010000220.1 GCA_024680155.1 Treponema sp. | reverse complement strand
GGAATTTGGGGCGGCCAGCTTGATCAGTACAAAAATAACAAATGGAGTGCCGATAACAAAGAACCAAAAGGTGATGAACCTGCCTGCACACCAAAAATTGCGTTGATGAAAGACAATATGACAGAACTTGCAGAAGAAGTTCGCGACCTTGTAATCGTTAACGAAAACGGAAAACCTCTTACAGGTGGAGATGAAGACCGCCGCTACTTTGAAGACCCATGGTTGTTCAAAAAAGGTGACACATACTACTTTACATATTCAACTGGAACAACACACTTTTTGTGCTATGCAACAAGTAAGAATGTTTACGGTCCATACACATACGGTGGAAAAATCCTTACTCCAGTTTTGGGATGGACAACACACCACTCAATTTTGGAATTCCACGGAAAATGGTATTTGTTCTACCACGACTGCGAACGTTCAAACGGAATCAACCAGAAGCGTAACGTAAAATTCCGCGAACTCAAGTTCGACGACAAAGGCGGAATCATAACTATGAATGGCCTAGATCGATAATCCGTTAAGAATGAATGCGAACAGCATTCATTTAGGATTAACCGACAAAGGCCACAGGGCGAGATTTATCGAACCTTGACAAGTAAGATTTATCGAGCCTTGATAGATAAAATTGTTACAATAAAAAAGGGCATTCTGATAAAATCAGGATGCCCTTAAATTTAATATTCAAACTCCCGGATAGCCAGGACGGCATCTGTAGAATCCTTATAATTTCTGACCTGAGCGCCGGCTTCTAAAAGACTCTGCTCCCACGCAAACTCATCGCCGTCAGTAGATGATGTCCAATACCATGCACCACCGCGAATTTTTCCTTCTTTTAGTAGATTCCAATATATGAGAAATAACTGATCTCTAGTTGGTAGATACCAGTCTGATTTTCCACCGGGTCCTTTATCACCAATTTTTGGAGCTACTTTTTTTACAGTATTGTTAGAGTTAGAAGTTTGACTATTTTCAATTCTAGAAGGAACGGTAAAATTATTAGTATTAGAATCGGAATTTTTATTAGTAGAGGCATCCGTTATACTTTCTGATTTTTCTTTTGAGGAAGTGAATGTACAATTATAAATAACACTATCTCCTACATAATCACGATGACCATTATCCCAAGTAAAAGGGGAATTGTATATAAGCCAATGGACAATTTCATCCACAACATCTGGGTTTGGTGCAAAAAAACTGAAATCCAATCCTTTATAATAATCAGTCTGATTAATTAATGTTATAAAATCATCTAATTTTTTTACAGTGCTCAAAATTTCTGGAGTATTTTTATAAATTTTTACCGCCCCATTCTGATTATTGATTTTTTCGGGATCAAAAAATATAAGTTCTTTATACGCATATGGACTACCTTCAATAAGAGCTCCAAAATACTCAAGATAAGACATTTGCTTGCCTGTACTTGGATTAGCATCTATAACTTTTTTAGAAATAGCTATAGGCGTATGACTTATTACGTTCTGCATTTCTTCATGAGTCAAATTATAATATGGTGGAATTACTCCTGTATCATTTCAGGTAACATCCATCTGATAATAATTCCCGTTTACCTTTAATAAATTCCATGCATGACTACCACTTGAAATACGAACACAAGGAATTCCAAGATTCTGCATATAATACGCAAAGAGTGAAGCATAACCTGCACAAATGGCCTTATAATCAACTGCACAACTGTAAGCAGTTTGAAGCTTTCCACCATCATTTCCTGAATCAACAGACTCATGATCATATTCAGTAGAAAGACAGATATAATCATGAATATATTTGATTTTGCTCATTTCATCTGGTAATTTAGATGCATAAAAAAGAATCGGAGAAGTTGCATTCCAGAATTCTTCATACTTTTGTTCAAGTTCAGAACCATCTACCCAATTAATAAAGTCAAAACTTGTTACAGTACCGTCTGAATTTTTACAAAAAGAAATACTTCCTGTCCACCAGAATCCTTCAGGATTATCGTAAACCAAGGCATCCACAGTATCATAAAAATCGTCTTTGGTAAGTCCCACCGGCAAAGTAACTTCTTTTTCGCTTTTCATTAAAGCCTTATAAGCAGCATCGTAAACAGCCTTTTGATTCTTATTCAACGTATTTCTATAAAAAAGAAAAGAATCAGGAATTTCTTTTCCCCAAATGTTTAATTTTTTGTAGCGATCAATAGCTCCACGAGTTTTTTTTGGAACTGCAACATCAACTTTATTCAGCTCTTCAATACGTTCTGTTTTACCAAGAGCTACAGGCTTTTCTTCAGACTTTCTTACTTCTTTTGTAAAAGTAGTTTTTACTTGAGCTAAAAGCGGAAATTGAACAATAACTGTAGAAATTATTACAGCGACAATAGATTTAGTAAATAAGCTTTTCATTTTAACTCCTCAAATCGATTATTTCTTTATTGTGCCATTCGGATTCTTCATCAAGTTCTTCAAAGAATTGCTTTACATAATAGTGATTTTTTACTTCCCAGGTTGCCCAGTTATTTTTGCCGTCAAAATCGATGTAAAGTCCGCCAAGATTTACTACACAATTATCATGAGCAGAGAAAGTTCGCGGATTAGGAAAAGAAAGTGTTACCCATCGTGCTCCAGAATTTCCGCTTACAATAATTTTAAATGTTTCCATTGCGTATGAATAACCAGGCTTACACTTTGTAATTACAAAACAGCCATCTTCATTTGTTTTTGTTACAAACCTTTTTCCAGTATTAACTTCTTTTATAGTAATTTCTATTCCTGAAAGTTTTCGCCCGGTAAAATCAACATCTGCAAACGGCAAATAATCATGAAGATAAGCTTCTGCACGACCAATTACAAGCGTATCACCAGGTTTTACAGTTTTTGGAAGTGATGCACATGACACAAAAATTGCTGAACAAAGCGCAATCATAGTGAATAAAAGACTTTTTTTCATAGGAAACCTCTCTTTTTTATGATTATATTATAAGGGCGAAAAATGATAAAGAGAAAAAAAATACCCATTCTACTTTCGCAAAATGGGTGTACCAAAAAAGGAAAACTTCTGAACGAAGTTTTCTATTGAACAACGCTAGAAATTACTGCGCCACTGCTCGTAATTTCAAAACTTACACATGGACCATACGTCGCTTTGCTCCGTTTGGCTAAAAGGAAGTGATTTACTTATAGTTTCTCACTTCGTTACGAAACTATTGGGCCATCTTAGACTTGAACCCAATCTATATAATTTACAGCGACTATCCAATGCTTTTAGTGTATATTAGACGGATTTTGCGGCTTTATCAACACTATTTAGCGTGATTTGAAGGCTTTATATTTGACTTTACATTTGCA
>JAILCM010000218.1 GCA_024680155.1 Treponema sp. | reverse complement strand
TTTATTCTTTGTTTTCTTCAAAAGCGAAGTTTTCAAGGAAGAATTCTGGGCGGACGGCTTCGGCATTTAGTCTTACTTCCCAGTGTAAGTGGGGACCTGTTGCAAGGCCTGTTGAACCAGATTTTGCAATCAAATCACCGGCTTTTACAAAATCACCTTCTTTTACGTCCATTTCGCTAAGATGATAGTAAAGACTGTACAATCCTGGTAAATGTTCAATAACAATGCTCCAGCCTGTAGAAATACGATTTTCGGCCATAATAACTTTTCCGTCGGCACAGGCTGTAACAAGCGAACCTTCTGGAACGCCGTAATCATTTCCAAAATGCAGGCTTGTCGAAGTTTTGCCGTTGGAGTAGGCATAAGTGCGTCGGTCTGCAAAATGAGC
Source organism: Treponema sp. (assembly GCA_024680155.1). Lineage (GTDB taxonomy): Bacteria > Spirochaetota > Spirochaetia > Treponematales > Treponemataceae > Treponema_D. Next base: position 4,064 of record JAILCM010000218.1, on the reverse strand, counting down.
TGTGTATCTTGTGGAAGTTGTCGGCGAAACAAAAGGTTTATAATAGTAAACATCGCTCGAAAGAACTGAATATAAGATATCGTTTAATTTTTCAATTTGCTGCATTCTTTCTGGGCTAGTGTCAGTTTTAATTGCAGTATTTGCATCATTTAGAGGAATAATTTCTTCATCAAAAGTTTTGTCTTTAAAATAAACAGGGAGCGTAAATTCGTAAGTAGAATTTTCTGCAATAGAAAAAATTACTTTTAAAGTATAGGAATCATCTTTAAGCCATGAAGAAAGCGGAATTCCGCAAAGCATATCGGTAAAATCAGTAGTAAAAGTTGATTTGCGTTTTTCAAGCTGATAAAAATTTGATTTTTCGATGATTTTTTTATCTTTATAAAGTCTAAGTTCGGCTTTTTTTTCAAATTCAGTTTTATTTTTTTTATGTTTTGGAGTTTGAATCAGCATTCTTACAAAAATTGCATCACCTGGAACAATTATGTCGTTATAATTTACGTTTAAAGTGTAATTTTCTGCCTGATATTTAGCTGTTGCCGCAAAAATGAATCCTGCATTTGCAAGAATAAGAAGAGCCGCTGTAATTTTTTTAAGTTTATTTATCATCATTTTTTTATTTCCTGATTTTTTTTATGAATTTAGTCCGGATTGCAAATCCAGAATTATTATCTGATTTGTAGAAACTCCGTTAAAATAGTTACGATTCATATTATAAAGGATATTATATTTTTCGCCAATGAAAATATCTTTCTGGAAACGTTCTCCTTGACTCCAGTACATTGCCGGGAATTTGTATTTTCCGCAGTCAAAAGAAAGTTTTAAATGCGGCGGAGTTTTTTTACCGACTACAGTAGCCGAATCAACTGGAATTGTGTTTGTTGCAAAGGTAAGTTCCTTGTTTTCGGCTCCGTATGGTTCAAAAATATCTACAATTTTGATGATTTCGGGCGTCATGTAACTTGCAGGAATTTCGGCATCAATTTCGGTAAGTTCTGAGTCGGTTTCCAAAGTGATGTTTTGTGAAAGTTCTTTTGCTTTTTGAAGGAATTCATCAAACTTTTCACGATGAAAACTAAAGCCCGCAGCACAATCGTGTCCGCCATGATTTATAAAAAAGTTGCCAAAATTATCAAGGAATGAAGTTGCTACAAGACCGCGGCAACTTCGCATTGAACCAACGCAGATATCATCACAAAAAGTAAGTGCAATTGCTGGAATATTAAATTCCTGCATAAGACGCGCCGCAAGAATGCCTGTAACACCTTTGTTTATGCTTTCGTCTGCAACTATACAAAGATTTCCGCCGTTTTCCTGGGTGTTTGCCTGTGCAGAATCATGAATTTTAAAGAATGCCTGAGAAACAAGTTCTTTTCGTTCTTCGTTAAGTTCATAGATTTTTTTTGCAATCTGTTCACGTTCACGGGGATTTTCGCTAATCATAAGTTCCAGTGCAAGATTTGACTGTCCCATTCTGCCTGCGGCGTTAAGAGCTGGAATTATTGACCACGATAAATCTGTGGATGTAAGGGCGCCAAGATTTATGTTAAGAGTTGCAAAAAGTTCTGCAAGCCCCTGACGCGGACCGTTTTTCTTTATAGAAGCAATTCCGTTTTTTACAAAGATTCGGTTTTCATCTTTCATTGGCATAATGTCTGCCATTGCCGCAAGCGCTACAAGCTGCAAATCCTTTTGTTCGTCTTTTTCAAAATCAGGATGTTTTGTAGCATTAATTCTTTTGCAGCAGGTAACGTAAAGATTGTAAAAAGCGTTTATTGCAGAATTTTCATTATCAAAATATTTTCCAAGCACCGAAAGATTTTTTAAATCATCTTCGGACTTTGTTTTTAAAGGTGCAAAAATTCCACCTGCAACAGAACGGAAATCTGTAAGATTAAATTCAATTCCACTGCCAAAAAGTTCGCCGAGTGTTTTTTTTGCAAGAGCGGCATCCCAGCAGTAAATCAAACTTCCCTGTAAAAAGTATGGAAATTTTAAATCATAAATTGAAGTGCGTCCTGGAATTATTTTTTCATGAATAGCTTTTACTTTTACAAGATTACGGATTTTAAGACAATCAATTTCAAAGCATTTTTCTTCGGTATTTTCGCTAATACTAAAAAGGCAGCATTCATCATTGTAAAAATCAGTTTGAGAAAAACGCAGTGCACTTACAAGTTTGTACGCAACTGCCGCTCCCGAAATATCCTTAAAAGGGTAGAGAGCATCTTCTGTTTTTGGGTCAACAATGATTATTGCTTCTGGCAGCTGTTCAGGCGGATTGTGATGGTCTGTAATGATTACTTCTATTCCAAGGTCGTTTGCGTGTTTGATTTCTTCAAAATTTGAAATTCCGCAGTCAACCGTGATTATGAGAGTTCCGTCTTGTGCCGCAAAATCATCAACTGCCTGAATTGAAAGTCCGTACGCATCATCTGCAACCGGTAGCCGCCACTGAACATCAATTCCCATTTTTTTGAGCTGTTCGTACAAAATTGTGGTGCTTGTAATTCCGTCTACGTCTTTATCACCAAAAATCAGGATTTTTTCACCATCGTCACGGGCCTGTAAAATACGTTCAACGGCATCTTCCATATTAGAAAAACAAAACGGATTATGCTGGAACCTTAAATCGTCTTCAAGAAAATAGAGAATGTCTTTGCCTTGTGTGATTCCGCGTCGTGCAAAAATTGAAGCAAGAATTTGGGCGTTTGCCTTATCCTGGAATTTTTTTTCCAAATCAAATTTATTGCAAAGTTCGTGAATTTCCTTTGCGTTCACTGCTTTTTTGTGCCAATTATTCAAAATGTATTTCCCCTAGAAATTTTATAAGAAAGCCGCCCGTTTTTGTGTTAGCGCGTGGAACAAACGTTTTCTATAAAATCCCTATCCCAGTTTCTATAGTATTTAGTTTTGTTTCTATGCTGTTTTCAATCAGAAAAAAAACGATATTTTTCATCTGATTATACGATTCCTCACTAATTTGCATCCGTCTAACCTGTGCGGGTGTAAGGGCGGAAATTGCGGCAAGGTATCTTACAGCTTCTGCATTTATTGGAAATGTCCGTAGATTCTGTTTTGAATCGGCAGAAAGATTTTCAGAACATTCCCTGCAAGTAAAATTATTTTCAAGATTATTATAGTATGTTTTTTCGCCTGTGGCAAATTCTCCGTTTAAAAATGATTTTCCACAGTAACCGCATTCACAAGCATCCGGTTGAATTCCCAAAAGTTCAAGGTAACGCCACAAAAAACGGACTAAGCCTACGCGACCTTGTTCTTCGGTAGAAAGTTCTAATCCGTCTAAAAAGCCGTTAAAAAGTTTCCAGCTTGCCTCGTTACTGCCTGCACAGCGTGATTTAATTACAATTTCTGCCGCCAGAGAAGCTGCGTACATTTTGTAAAGATTCTGGCTGAATGACGGATGATAATTTTTTACGTCAAAATCGCTAATTTTAATCTGATTTTTTTCTGGATTTTCGTAAAGATAAATAATCCCTGAATTCCATAAAGAAACCAGGGAACGCATTTTGCTTTTTGGTCCGCCGTACAAGGTAGAATAAACAATTCCTTTTTCCGGAGTAATCAGAGTTACGGAACTGTTATTTTCCCCTGACGGCTTTACTGATACTACAACTGCTGGTGTTGAGTAACTTCTTTGCATACTATTTTTTCTGACCGTAGTAAGCGTTAGGACCGTGCTTTCTCATGTAGTGCTTGTTTACAATGTAATCAGGAAGTTCTGTTGCATCTGGACGGATTGTAAGAGTGTTCAATGCCATTTTACAAATTTCTTCTAGAACTGTTCCGTTATAAACAGCTTTTGCAGCAGTTTCTCCCCATGCAAAAGGACCATGACCACCGCACAAAACCATGTTGATTTCTGAAGGATTAAGTCCAAGCTTTGCAAAGTGAGAAACAATTAATTTGCCGGTTTCTTCTTCGTAATCAGATTCAACGGCTTCTTTTGAAAGATAAGGGGTGCAAGGAACTGCCTTCTGGATATGGTCTGCGTGGGTTGTTCCAAAAAGAGGAACAGATTTTACAGCCTGAGCCCAGCTTAC
>JAILCM010000213.1 GCA_024680155.1 Treponema sp. | reverse complement strand
GTTTCTCCTTTGGACGACGTTACTCCAGAAATTATGGCTCAGTTCAGTAAAGATATTATGGAACCAACTTTGAACGGCCTTATTAAAGAAAAGTTTGATTACCGCGGATTCATTTTCTTTGGCGTAATGCTTACAAAAAATGGACCAAAACTTTTGGAATATAATGTTCGTCTTGGTGATCCGGAAACTCAGGCAGTTCTTCCACTTATGGATTTTGATTTTGCCGCAATGTGTACTGCAATCATCAACGGTTCTCTTAAGGATTTTGAACTTAAATGGAAAAAAGGCTACCAGGTTGCTCCAGTTGTAGTAAGCGGTGGTTACCCGGGAAGTTACAAAAAAGGCCTTGAAATTACATTCAACGAGTCAATCTTAAAAGAAAGCGGTGCCAAAATCTTTGTTGCAGGTGCAGTAAGCGGTCGTCGTGGCGGTGATATGCTTACAAGCGGAGGCCGAGTTTTAGCTTCCAGTGCATTCGGTTCAACCTTCAAAGAAGCATGGGCAAAAGCCTACCAGGGAATTTCTGCCGTTAAGTTCGAAGGTGCTTTCTACCGTAAGGACATCGGCCTCCCGGGAGCTGCTGAAAGCGGAAAACTCTAATTTTTTTTAATTGGGCAGGGGAAAACGCAACCTTAAAAAGGTTTCTTTTTCCCACTTACGGTCAAAACACAGTTTTGACCGAGACTCGCTTAAAATGCTCCACTGGAGCATTTTATCGGCTAGAGCCGTCGCTCCCTATCTCTTTTCTTCCAATTTTTTTGTTGTCATTTTAATTTGTTATGTTATTATTATATTATAGGATTGTTGCAAGGGGGAGGAAGATGATAATTGAGCTTGAACAGCGTTTTTTCACAAAAGTCTTATAAAATCTTTGTACGAATTGCAGCCGCACTTGCAATCGTAATTTTAATTTCTTCCATCATTACCAATATTTTTATTTATAAACCAGATTCTCAAGAAGAAGATGCACTCAAACATTTGATAATTCTCGTTGTAGAAAATTCTATAGCAATTATTCCGTGCATATTTATTTTAATTAATCCAAAGTTTGACTTTTTAATTGCATTTGATGCGTTCTTGTTTTCTGTAGAAATTGCTTTCCATACTCCCGAAAATGTGATGAGCATTTATATGTTTGCCCTGGGATTTGTTGTTTTGTACGCTACTCATCGGCTGGATAAAAACAGAATCCCAAAACTAATAATTTTAGGCGTATTGTTAATAATTGAATATCTTTTTGCAATCCGTTTTGGAGCAGTTGTTTTTCTTTCTTCATTGCATTTGCTTATTGGCCACGTTTTTGTACTGTCGCTTATTTTGTATTTTGTCGTTTTTGCGTTAAAAAGAAAATCTAATGAAAACAGCGAGACATCAAACTTCACTCTAAATACAAAAAGCATAAATTCAACTGTTCTGAATCTTGCCGAATATCCAGAACTAAAACAGAGCGATGTTGATTTACTAAAATACATTCAGGAAGGCAAAAGTTATAGCGAAATTGCTGCAAAAATTAAAAGTTCAGAAGGCTATATGAAAAATCAGTTTGCAAAAATTTACAAAACTTTATCTGTAACCAACAAAAAAGAATTTCTGGTAAAATACGGTGAATCAAAAATCGTGTTTGAAGCCCAAGAACCGGCTTTAGCATCAGACTAAAAATATAAGAAATAATATTACACACGTAATATAAAGTATCGTTTCCCAAAAAAATTGGTCACATCAAGGTCATAAAAATGTCATATCCCATGTGATGTATGTAATATCAGAATCAGCAAAAAGTCACAAAAGTCACAAAAAAAGTCACAAAAGTCACAAAGCTTAAAAAAGCATATTGCGGGATTAAAAATGTGGGCTTATCCTAAGTGGTATGGGAGGAAAGTGTTCAATTTTAAAAAGTATAGATTTTAAAAATGGAGGCACAAATGAAAAGACTTCTAACTTTATCGGTAATTTGTATTTTGTTACTTTCCTTGGGTGTATCTTGTAAACTTATTATGAAATTATTTTTTAAAACTGGCGTAACTTTTGATAGTGAAAGTTTTGAAAAAGAATATCAGCTGTGGAAAAAAAGGAATTTTAATGATTATAGCTTTGTTTTTTATGATAGTACCAGTTATGATTGTGGAGAAAAATTCAAGGTTGCAGTTTATAATGATTTAGATGAATATGATTCTTTGGATGAAATCAAAAAACAACGTTATGCTGAAAAAATAAAATCGATGGAAGATGTTTTTGAGTATGTAAAAGAACTAGAAACTTATCTTGAAAAATCGAGCGCAAAAACAAATGATGTGCATTTTACTTTTACAATGGATTTTGACGAAATATATCATTTTCCTAAGAAAATTCACGTAAGCACGCAACATAAGGACTGGGGTTTGGGAACCATAGGCGGCTACTGGGAAACAATCGAAGTTGAAGATTTTGCCCTTTCCAAACATAAGATATAGAGGATTTTAATGAAAAAACTGATTGTACTTGCTCTGTTTACTTTTCTGGGTTTTTCTTGTATTTATGCTCAGGGGGTAAAACTTTGTACTAATGTAAAAATTGCCTATCCCATTGATTTTGGCGAAAAACAGTTGGATTATTATTCTTTAAGTCCTGTTTTAGAAATGAAACTTGCAGTTCCGCTCTATAAAAATTTTGGAATGGATTTTTCTGCTGATTTTTTGTGGGGAAGTTTTAGGCCGGAATTATTTGATAGTCGGACACTAGGAAATTATCAGTTTTATTCAATTTTTGCAGGTGCCTTTTATTGTATAAACGTAAACGAAACCTTTTGCATAGTTCCAGAAATTGATCTTGGCTTTTCGTATGCAAAATATCATCTTAATTCAGAGCGTGATTTCCTAGATTCTTTATTCTGTTTACAGGCGGCAGTTAGTTTTGAAAAAAAGATAAATCAAAATTGGGCTTTAAATGCAAATACCTCTTTTGGGTATTATGAAGTTTATTGCCCGTTGGCGTTTGGAGTTGGCGCGGCTTATAATTTTTAGAGGTTGGTTAAATATATGAAAAAAAGTCGGAGTTGTAATGAAAAAGTTAATTTTAATGTTGTCGGTATTATGGATATTTGAATCGTGTTTGTTGAATTTAGATCAGTCTGATTATATAGACAGTGCTAGAGATTATCTTGTCGAAAATTATGATGATAGTTTTGAATATGACTCAATTCACGTAAATCGTTCCTGGAATCATGCAAATAATCAGATTTTTGTAAAGTTTAGGGCTGCAAAGCTTAATAATAAAATTGTGACTGTAAAAATAGATGAAATACGGGAAAATGTTTTTATTTCGAATCATTCTTATTCTTCAAATTATTTGTGCGTTCGTTTTGAAAATCAGGAAATTGAATATTATAAAGACATTTTTGAAAAATATTTTACGCAATGCAGAATCATAATTGACAATTCAAATCGTCTTACTAAGTATTCAGGAGTTATCTTTTTGGATGATAATGAAACTTACGAAGAAATAAAAGAAACAAATACGGAAACAAGTTTTGAATCCTATTTATATTTAATAAATGATTGTGAATTTAGGAATTGCATTACAATTGTTGTAACCGGAAATCAGAATAATTATGTAGGTTTCGAGGATTTGTTAAAAGCAAGCCTGATGGATTTTTATGACAAAAGTATAAAACTTGACGGAAATTTTTACGTGGTTCCGTCACTTGATGAAGATTTTTCAAAAAATCATAGTTTTGCGGCAAAAATAGATGGCTATAATCATAGTGGTGAACATTATAGATACAAATATACATTAATAAAATAGAAACATAGAATAAGGAAGAGAGGATTTAAATATGAAGTGTAGAAAACAATACGGTCTTTTGATTGGTGTTTTAATTTTTGGAAGTCTGCTTATTTTTAGCTGCCAGTATAACCCCAAAACAATGATACCCATGTCTCCAGAAGAAATTTGCAATTATATGAATCAGAATTTTAATGGTGATTTTGAACTTATAGATGAAGTTTACACCGATAACGACGAAGCAAAAGCTAATACTGCATGTATGAAATGTTCTTTATTCCCGGAAGAAACTGTTGAAACCACACACGGCTATTACGACACAATTTTTGGCTGGAAAAAAATATTTGAAACTGATTACAATCATTTATACTATAAAAAAGATGTTGAGAAAGTTTACGGAGAGCTTATAGAAAATTGGTTTGGTGATTATGAATATAAAATGGCATTTTCTGTAGAATCAACTTTTCCATCTTCTGAAATACAAAAGTTTTCATCATTTAAAGAGTATCTAGATTCCAGACCATTTATTCAATATAAAGTAGTTTTAAATACAAGCGACACAAACGTAAAAGAATATGCAAAAATAAAAGCAAAATCTGTAGCATACGATATTCGAAACAAACGCGATTACAAAATCTGGCTGTATCTTTATTTATGGGAAGACGAAAATTCCTATCATGACTTGTCTGATTCTGATTTAAATGAACTAAGCTTCTCTAATGAATATTATTATAGAGAAGCCTGTACAGAAAATTATTCTGAATAATTACAGTAATTTGACAAGTTCTTCACGAATTGAATCTGCCCAAGGGTCGCTCAAACCAAAGTTCATCTGCTTAAAGCTCCATGCGGCACGGCCAATTCCGTTATCATTAAAAACAGAACAAATCAGACGGTACCATTCAAGAATATCAGCAGGATTTGTCTGGTCAATTACGCCATATTCTCCGCAGTAAAGAAGAACATTTCTTTCTTCGGCAATTCTAACAGCTTCGGCAAAAATTGTTTCAAAATATTTTTTGTCTACAGTGGCATTTTTATCAAAGGCGTTGAATGCTGTTCCAATCTGCCCAACTTTTTCGGCAGTCATTTTTATATAATCTGCAAAAGTTGATTTAAGCGGGAATCGGAAATCTACGTTCATTTTTGGACCAACCCATGGCGCACCCTGATGTGTAAATACAAGCGGGTCGTAACAGTGGAAATTGTAAACGATATTTTCATCATAAGGTGGATCCAAGTCTTTTACAGATGCAAGAGAGTTGTTCCAGTAACTTCCAACAAGAATCTTTGTAGTAGGAGCAATTTTTCGGATGCGTTCAATACAAGTTCTCGCAATTTTGTTCCATGTTTTGCTGTAAGCCTGGTCTGTAACTTCATTTAAAAGTTCAAAACAGATTTCTCCGTCGGTTCCTTTAAAGGCAGCGGCAAAATTAGAAGCAAGGCGTTCCCACAAAAGGTAAAAGCGTTCCTGATACTGTTCGTTATCAAAAAATCCAACTTCGTTTTCGCCAAGGTCAAAAGAAAAACCTGCTGTTTTATGAAGGTCAAGAATCATGTTAAGGTTGTTGTTTTTGCACCAGTTTATTGCAGTTTGGATACGGGCAATTCCGCTTTCTTTTGCTTTTCCGTCTTCGGTTTCTAAAAGGTCGTAGTCAATCGGGAGTCTTATGTGGTCAAGTCCCCAGCTTTTTATGGTAGCAAAATCTTTTTCTGTAATAAAAGTGTCGTAGCGCTTTTCTGAATGGTCGCACTGTGAATACCATCCGCCAAGGTTTACTCCGTGCATGAATCCGTCAAATCTTTTCATAAAATGTCCTCCATTTTGCGTATAGCATTTACTGCATATTGCCAAAAATTGCATGTTGTTTGAATGTTTCGTACTAAGTATAAAGGAATAGATTTGTTTTTATTACGTGATATTTGGAAATATGTCGTGATATTTGGAAAATGTTACTTTGATGGTGAAGTAAAATTCTATGAATAACAATTTTTCCCTGCGCAAGGGATTGTAGGGGTTCGCGAAGCGAAAACACGCGGGAGCGTGGTCGTAGGCGGGAGCCGGAGCCCCGAAAAGCCCGACCCAAAGTGGTTGTTGAGTTTTACGAAACTACCACTTTGGGATGCGCCCGCTTATTGCAAGGCTGCCGTTGATTGTCCTAACAGAAACGCAAGTTTATACTACGGCAGCTCCATTTTTTCTTGCAAAAACTGGTTACAGCCTTACTGCACCGAATAAAGCAAATCTTCGTAGCTTGGGTATGGCTTAAAATCTTCGCCTAAAAGAGGTTCGATTTTGTCGGCGATTGAGCGGACGGTATCCATGGCTGGGAGAATTACATTTGCGTAAGTTTTTGCTTTATCCAAAAGATTTGTGATTTTCTGGGTTTCGGCGTGCTTGGTTGAAAGAATCTGTGCGGCGTTTGTAAGGTCGTTCACAAGATGATTCAATTTTTTTAGAAGGTTTAGGCCGGCGTCGCAAAGACTGAATACGCGCTGCATTTTAAATTCGGTGTCGGCAAGGACGTTCATGTATTTGAATGCGGCTGGAATTATGTCTTTGTTTACCATTTCAATCATTGTGTTAACTTCAATATTGATTACCTGGCAG
>JAILCM010000207.1 GCA_024680155.1 Treponema sp. | reverse complement strand
GCTATACCAAGAATCAGTTATTACAATTCATCTTCTAAAAAACCTAAGCTTGCCTATCTTGTTGATACTACAGAAGAAAATCCAGATGGTGCAAAAGATGATTTATTTACTGGAAAATGGGAAGTTACAGTTATTCCTACTACAACAACTTCTAAGATAGATTTGTCTGATAGTGGAAACAAGATTAATGTTGGTCTTTGGAAAGATTCTGCTGGTGTAATAAAAACTCAAGGTAATATAACTGCCGGTACAAAGATTCAATCTACAGATCACATAAAAGATTATTATTCAACTTCTTATGGTATTAAATATGGAAATGGAACTCCAAATCCTATTGTTGCTTATATAATAAAACCATCATCAACAACAAATACCATAGAAACCGCCCAAATGAGGTAACAGATTATACAGATAGCCATATGAATGCCATTTAGCTATCTGTATTGAACTGTTAATCATTTTTCTGTATACTATAAATCGGCATTCGTAATTGATGGCGGTCTTGCCTCCAAAATTCGACTGTTCTTGGAAACTAGGACAGATTAAACGAAAAAGTAAGTAAAGCTAAAAATTGCTTTCGCAATTTTTTTAACGCTTTGCTATAGAACAACGGCTGCCAGCAGCCTTACACAGGCATCAATGAGTCTATATGAATTGTTGGATTTGCTTTTAACGGCGATTCAGTTTGTCATCGACATTATTCAGCGCCTTCTCCGTAGACGAAAAAAAGGTAAACGAATACGTCTGGTCAAGGCACGCTTCGCTTAAAGCCTTGACTCAGCCGTTTTGCCCACTATAGTTCTTTCTGCAACTCTAACACATGCTCAAGCGGCAATTTTACGCATTTCGCAATTATTTCAGGTGCAATACCTTCTTTCAAAAATTCCTGCGCATCTTCAATTGCTTTATTCTGTTCACCACGCAACAACCCCTGTTGTATTCCACGTTTTTCACCAGCGGCATATCCTTTTTGTTCGGCTTCGTAGCGGATTGTGGCTTCGGTGTTTGCTATATCGATGTAATCACGTTCGCGGCGCCATTCGGCATCGCTCTGACTGATTGTGTTTAATACAGTCTGTGCGTACATAATTCCTGCTTCCTCCTCTGCCAGTAGCTTCAAGTATTCACGTTTTGTTTTGTCATCGGCATATATTAAAAATTTACCCCATCTTTGCGAATGTGTCAATTTTGAAATAGGATAATCTGGAAGTTTTCTGATTTTAGGCAGTTCCAGGTAAATGATTTTCATTCGTGAAGATTTTAGCGGCAGGTGATGTCAAAAATGGCCTGTTTATCACGCTCTGATTCTACAGGAAGTTCGTTCTGGCCAATTTCTACATCGCAAACAGTATCTCCAAGGATAGCAGACAAAAATGATGTGAGTGCCATCCGTGCTTCGTCTGAGTTGTTCGAAAATTTTTCTATATATAATATTGCTTTAAAAAGTTCATTTTGGACCAAATTTCTAATTTTTTTTATATTTTTTTATGCTATAATCACTAATAGAAATCGAGTTGTAATATATGAAGCTGATTTGTGGTCCAATGGCAACAATCGGACATCCTGCTTTTAGGATTCTGCTGGAAAAATTTGGTTGCTGTGATGAATATTTTACAGAAATGATAAATGCGGGTTCTCTTTTGCATAAAGGCAATTTTGAAAAATATTATATTAATCCCGCTCCTGTACCGCAAAAAATTGTTTGGCAGCTTACTGGAAAAAATGCTGAACAAATGGCAGAAAGTGCGGCATTGCTTTCTGAACTGCCTGGAATTGGAATTGACCTTAATATGGGATGTTCTGCGCCTGATGTTTATAAATATGGAGCTGGAATTGCCTGGATGCTAAAACCAATTGAAGAAACTCGTGAAATGGTTCGCCAGGTTCGGGCTTCTGTTCCTTCTTCAAAAAGATTTAGCGTAAAACTTAGGCTTGGTGATGATAATTTTACTGATGATGGCTTCTTTTCATTCTGTGATATGCTTGTTAGTGAAGGTGTGGAACTTCTTACTTTGCATCCGCGTACTAAAAAAGAAAAACTTATTCGTCCTCCGCGTTATTCGTATTGTCAGAAAATTGCTGAACGATATAGTGGTATTCCAGTCATTGTAAATGGAAACATAAAAGATGCCGCTTCTGCCGAATTTGCAATAAAATCAGTTCCTTCTGCAACTGGAATTATGATTTCTCGTGC
>JAILCM010000206.1 GCA_024680155.1 Treponema sp. | reverse complement strand
TGCCTTCGCCCCTTAAAACGGAACTTCAGGAGCTTCTGGATTTTTCTGACGTTATGTATAAAAAAACTGACCATGCTTTTAACCCTGCCCTTTATCCTGTAATTCGTGAATGGGGATTTACTACAGAAGAATATAAAGTTCTGCCAGACGAGCGTATAAATGAACTTCTTTTGCACACTGATTTTTCATCTCTTTGTGATTCAGGTTTTACGGCAGGACTTCCAATTAAAAAACAAATGGAACTTGATTTTGGTGCAGTTGGAAAAGGTTATGCGGCAGAACAGGCAGTTAAGATTTTGGAAGAAAACGGAATTAAATCAGCCCTTTTAGATTTTGGAGGAAACATTCAAACTTTTGGAAGAAAACCTGATGGCACTTTATGGAGAGTTGGAATTAAAAATCCGTGGACTGGGGAGGCTGCTTGTGCCCTAAAAGTTGAATCAAAAGCGGTTGTTACCAGCGGCGGATATGAACGTTTTTTTGAAGACGCTAATGGAAAGCGTTATATTCACATTTTTGATTCTAAAACTGGACGTCCCTGCGAAGGAAATCTTGAAAGTGTAACAATTGTAACTTCCAGCGGAAAATATGCGGACTGCCTTAGTACAGCCCTTTTTGTAATGGGAAAAGATTCTGCCATTGAATGGTGGAAAAATAATCCCAATCCTGCTTTTGATTTTATTCTTCTTACAAAAGAAAAGGGACTTGTTTATTCAGAAGGACTCAAGGATTTTATTGAAGTTCTTTATCAGTTTGAGACTGTTGAGCTTGTACACACAAGGCAAAACTGATTCTCTTAAAAATTGAACCTTCTGCACTTCTAAATCGGTCACTCATAATTTTATAATATTCAAGACTCTGTCCAAGCATACTGTTTTTTCCAGGCTTCAGGCTTACGGCACACTGACTCAATGCACTGACAGTTGAAAGTGTAAGGGCTTTTTGTGCTCCCATAAGTAAGGCATCTTGAGTTATGGAAAGAGTCCACAATTTGAACAAAACTTTTCCATTTGGAACAAAGATTGCAGAAACAAAAATAAAAAACCACATCGAAATGTGAGGAATAATATAGATTTTTCTTTTGCAAAGCTTTTGCGCCACAAGACTTACAATAAAGACAGCTCCCAGAACCATCAGATTTTTAATAAAGAAGATTGAAATGCAAGCAACAATCAGTAAGACTGCGAAGAAAATTTGTGCGCCCCTGCCGCAATGTTTTTTAGTTTGCACATCCCCACCGATGAACTTTTCATTTTGTGCGTCCCCGAAGTTGGATTTTTCATACTGCATCCACGCACCACAGTTGGATTTCTCCCCCACACCCGAAGTTTGCACTTCCAAATTTTCAGCATTTTCTTCTATATACATAACACTTTCTTTAATTCTAGATTTCTCGCTGAAAAAGGCCGTAAGAATTCCACTCACAGTATTAAAAATGAGCATAGGTCCAAGCAAGGCAAAAGTTCCCTTCCCAATGTAAAGACTCGTAAGAAGAATCTGAATAACTGCACTCACCGCAGAACCAGCAACAGAAATTCCGTAAAGACTAATCGCTTTTTTAGAAACAAGCTTATACAAGCCTCTCATCACAAGGGCGCTAGCGACAGACTGCAAAAGTGAAATCAAAAAGAAAGGAGAAAAAAGCGTTCCCCCGGTAAGAGATGCCGCAGTTGCTTTTAATATAGAAAGAATCAGGTAAGAAGAAAAGTTTATATCAAGCGCAAGAAGAATTACAATGTTTGCAAGTCCCAGCCTGAAAAACGGAACAACTCGTGGAAGAATCATTTCGGCATAAGAAAAAAGAAGTGTGAGGGCGCACAAATACGCCAGTGCATTTTTGTTTTTTTTGAGAGAAGGATTTTTATTCTGAGACCGCATCAAATTCTCCTTCATCTTCTAAAGTAATAATTACGTTATTTGGAAGGCAAACATGAGGAGAATGCCAGCCTTGATTTACGCAGGTTTTATTTGGGCAGGGAGAATCTATAATTCGTACATGTCCATCTTTTATTTCAAAAGTTGTTATACCAAGCGCCCCCTGAACCTTGTAGATTCCATCTTTTTTTGCAGAATACTCATAATGATTTCCAGCTGCATTTACTTTTACAATGCTACCTCGCTGCGAAAGATTTTTCACTGTAAGAAAAATTCCAAGAGATAAAATTGCAATTGTAAAAATAAAATCCAACGGACGAAGCCTTTTCATCTTAAGCCTATTATATAGTAAATAATGTAATTGATGTAACTGATTGAAATTATCTGAAAAAAAGAAAGCCGCCTGGCCATGACATCAAACCAGACGGCTTAAAGTATATATATATTTTATAAGAGCCTATTTTATTGCAGAAAGAGCCCAAGATTTACACTGCTCAATATCTGCATCCTCTGGAGTAAGATGAACCATAAGAGGTTCTGCAACACTTACAGCACCCACATTGTTCAGACGATCTGCCCAATCACGGAGCCACTGACCATCACCCCAGTCATAAGAACCAAAGATTCCAACTTTTTTTCCATTAAGGGAACCTTCAATTCCTGTATAAAATTCTTCCATTGTATCTTCAAGAACTTCGTCGCCCATTGCAGGACTTCCAAGAAGAATTACATCGCTACTTGTAACAGCTGCCTTGTCTGCACTATCTGCAGTTCCAAAAACTACCTCTGCACCTGAAGATGCAACAGCTTCATTTATTGCATTTGCCATTGCTTCTGTGTTTCCAGTAGTGCTGGCGTATATTATTGCTACTTTCATATCGTTACCTCTGTACTAAAGATTGTTAGTAATAACTAACTAAATAGAATATATATAATGTTTTAAAGTTAGTCAATACTAACAGAAATAAAAATCAATTATTTTCTTAAAAAAAGTTAGTTGGAAATAACTTTTTATTATGATATGTTAGTTAAAATAAACATAGGAGGCCTTTATGACAGACAGTGGAAAAATGTTTCTTTGGGGAGTTATTGCAGGAATTGCCGCAGCCGCTTTTATAAAAACTGATACTTTTAGAAAAGGTTGTGCAAAAGTTGTTTCAGGCGGACTTCAGCTTAAGGATGATGCAAAAGAATATTTTGAAACCATCAAAGAAGATGTTGAAGACGCAAAAGCCGAACAGGAAGCAAACGCAAACTCATAAAAGAGGCTTTTATGGATTTTACAGTAAAGCATTCTCTGCCAGGGCGGATTCGTATTCGCTATAATAAATCAAAAATATCACGAAGGCAGGCCGCTCTTGCACAGAGTCTGCTTTCTGTTCAGGAAGGAATGACCAATATTACAGTTAATTATACTACAGGTTCATTTCTTATTTATTATGACTCAAAATCTCTTTCTGAAAAACATATAAAAGCTTTTCTAATGGCACTTTCGGATAAATATTTAAAAAATCAAGAAATGCTGGAAGCTGTAGATGAACCTCAGGAGCAGGAAAGTCTTGTTTTTAATCTTGCGTGTATGACGGTCTGGCATTATTTTAAACAGCTTTTGCCACTTCCTGTACGCATTGTTCTGCGTGTATGGTCACTTGGTCCTCGTATTTTGAAAGGTGTGGAACAAATTGCAAACGGAAATGTTTTTAAATCAGAAGTTCTAGATGCAGCCGCAATTTCAATGGCACTTATTACCGGCGACACTAAAACTGCTTCAAACATCAACTTTTTACTGAATATTGGTGATACAATAGAAGATTTTACCAAAAAGAAATCCTATTCAGACCTTGCAAACCGACTTCTTTCTCAGAATGATCAGGTTCAACTTGTAGAAATGGGAGCGGATGGTAAAGTTACAGAAAAATCTGTACCGCTTTCAGTTGTAAAAAAAGGTGATATGGTTGCTGTTCGTACTGGTAATGTTATTCCTGTCGATGGAGAAGTTATTCGCGGTGAAGGGCTTGTAAATCAGGCTTCTATAACTGGAGAACCGCTTGCTGTGGAAAAACGGGATGGTACTTCGGTTTTTGCTGGAACTGTGGTTCAGGAAGGAGAGCTTTTTATAGAAGTTCGTGCTGTAGGAAGTCAGACTAAAGTTCAGAATATTCTTACAATGATTGATAATTCTCAGGCGCTTAAAGTTTCATCGCAGGTACGTTCAGAACATCTGGCGGATTCACTTGTAAAATATAATTTTTTGCTTTCGCTTGGCGTTTTTCTGTTTACGCGTAATTTAACAAAAGTTATGGCAACTCTTATGGTAGATTATTCGTGCGCCATGAAACTTGCCTCGCCGATTGCTGTTTTGAGTGCCATGAAGGAAGCAGCTGAAAACGGAATTATTGTAAAGGGCGGAAAATTTTTAGAAGATGCATCGCTTGCAGATACTGTTGTTTTTGATAAAACTGGCACTTTAACGGCCGCAACTCCACAGTTGTCTCGTATAATCACATTTGGTAATCACTCGGAAAATGAAGTTCTTGCAACGGCGGCTTGTCTTGAAGAACATTTTGCTCATCCTATTGCGACGGCGGTTGTACATGCGGCAGCTGAGCGCGGACTTCTTCATCCCGAAGAACATGCAAAAGTTGAATACATTGTTGCTCATGGAATTGCTACAACTTTGGGTGGAAAAAAACTTGTAATAGGTAGCCGTCATTTTATTTTTGATGATGAAAAGGTTGGAGAGCCGGCTGAGTTGGATGTTATTCAAAAAGAAGCAATTCAGAATGGTGAATCGCTTTTGTATCTTGCAGAAGAAAAAAATCTGATTGGTATTTTTGCTATAAACGACCCGGTACGAAAGAACGCTCCTGCAATCATCAAAAAACTTCATCAAAGTGGTGTACGTAATTGCGTTATGATTACCGGTGATGATGAAGGAGCTGCCCGAAATGCCGCAAAAATCACAAAAATTGACCATTATATTTCGCGTGCTTTACCGGAAGATAAGTTTAAGTATATAGAAGAACAGAAAAAACTTGGTCACAAGGTTATTATGATTGGGGACGGAATAAATGACGCTCCAGCTCTTGCAGCAGCAGATACTGGAATTGCGATGGGCGATTGTGCAGATATAACTGGCGAAACTGCGGATATAATTCTCTCTGCCGAAGATGGACTTGAAGGCCTTTTCAAAACACGCGTACTTGGAACAAGACTCATCGAAAAAATCGATACCAATAATCGTGGAATAGTTGCGGTAAATACTACCTTTATGTTGCTGGGACTTTTTGGAATAATTTCTCCATCAGTTGCAGCAATTCTTCATAATGCTTCTACAATTGCGTTTAGCGTAAATGCTATGAAGCCGGTATTAGATGATGCGAGGTAGAGAATGCAATACAATTATTTTCCCGGCCGTCTGCGATTCCGCGACCCGGTTCTTCGTGATACAGATATAAGAAAAGCCGCTCTTGAAGTTGTAAATCTTATCTGCCCAAAAGCAGAAGTAACTTACAAAGAAACAACCGCCAGCATTCTTGCAATTTATCCGCCAGAAATTGTGAATCCGGAAAAACTTCAGCCGCTTCTTCCGCTTCTCTTAAAAATTGAACCAAAAATCCGCTTTTACACACCAAATAAAAAACCGGACATTTTGGGGGGAATTGCAGAAATTAAAGCAGCAGTTGAAAAAATAATGAAATAAGCTTGTACAAGTTGCAGGAATTAATAGGAAAAGAAATTGGAAGCAACTAAAAAATATCATATCGAAAAAAACACAGTTCAGGAGACATTAATCATTCCTCTGTTTGCACGAAAAGTTTGTTCAGAAAAATTTCCACAGCTTTTTAATGATCAAGAGGCTGTTCGTATTTGCAGAATGCTTGACTATGATTTCGCTGCGAAGGCAAAAAAAATGAACGGTTCTGTTGGATTGTTTGGAGCTCTTGAGGTTGCACAGAGACAATATGACTTGGCTTGGGAAGTTCGTGATTATCTGACCAATCATCCAAATGCATCTGTTGTGAATCTTGGCTGCGGTCTGGATGATACTTTTAGAAAATGCGACAACGGTAGCTGCCACGGATTCAACATTGACATGCCTGATGTTATAAAAGTGCGAAACGAACTTTTACCGGAAGGTGAACGCGAAGAAAACCTTGCATGTGATTTAAACGACTTTTCCTGGATGAATAAAATTTCCGAAACGAATCCGATTGAGAACGGAGCAGTATTTTTTGCTTCAGGCGTATTTTACTATTTCAAAACAGAAGAAGTAAAAAAACTTGTCTGCAAAATGGCAGAAGTATTTCCCGGTGCAATTTTAGTATTCGATAGCTGCAACCAGCGTGGTGCAAAACTCCTGACAAAGACCTGGCTCAAGGAAGCTGGAATAAAGGATGTCAGTGCGTTCTTCTCTCTGGAAGATGAAGCAGTTTTACATTCCTGGTCGTCATCGTTTAAATCTGTCAGTTCAAAAAGCTACATGCGTGGCTACAGAGACATCTACAAAGAAGTAAGTTTTTTCCACAAACTCATGATTAAATTCTGCGAAAAATCTGTAAGAATGAGAATTGTGAAAATAATTTTTTAACGTGTAAATTGGAGTCCATTTTATGCAATACAATCTTATGGCAAAGCTTATGCCGCTTATAATGAACAAA
>JAILCM010000205.1 GCA_024680155.1 Treponema sp. | reverse complement strand
TTAGACAAATTCTCTTATGGAATTTTGCTTTTCAATTTAATAAAATAGATGAAAATTGAAAATTTGGGCTAGGGATTGGAGCCACGTAAGGCCACTGGACTGAGCGACGGAACGGAGCGAGGGAAGCGGCTGGAGGTAGGTGCGTAGCACCGTACGGAATGGCGAAAAGCCCGACCGGACGCGAAGCGGACGGGAGCCTCCAGATAAACAAGAAAAAAAGGAGTTTTTGATGAAACTTACAATTGATGGAATAAAAAATGCGGCTGAATGGGAAAAAAAGGGATATGCGCTTCCAAAATTTGACCGCGCTGCTGTAGAAGCTGCAACTAAGGCTGAACCTTTCTGGATTCATTTTGGGGCTGGAAATATTTTCCGTGCTTTTCAGGCTAATGTAGTGCAGGAACTTTTGAATAAGGGTGTGATTAATCGTGGTTTGGTTGTTGCTGAAGGTTACGACTACGAAATTATAGAAAAAATGTATCGTCCTCACGACAATATTGGTGCTTTGGTAACTTTGAAATCAAGCGGTTCGGTTGAAAAAACTGTTGTTGCTTCTATTCTGGAATCTTTGGCGGCCGACAGTGCAAATGAAAAAGATTGGGCACGTTTGTGTGAAATTTTCCGTAATCCGTCGCTCCAGATGGTAACTTTTACAATCACTGAAAAAGGATATTTGCTACGTAATGCTGCCGGCCTTATGATGCCTGGTGTTGAAGATGATTTTGCGGCAGGGCCAGTTTTACCAAAAAGTTATATCGGTAAGGTTGTAACTCTTCTTCATGAACGCTATGTGAACGGTGAACTTCCAGTTGCAATGGTTAGTATGGATAACTGTTCGCACAATGGTGATAAACTTTACGCTGCTGTAAATGAGTTTGCAAAGGAATGGGAAAATCGGGGTGTTTGTAAGCCTGGCTTCCTTGATTATGTAAACAATGAAAGTAAAGTATCTTTTCCTTGGACAATGATTGATAAAATTACTCCACGTCCTGATGCAAAAATCGAAAAAATTCTTGCTGATGACGGAATTGAACAGCTTGAACCTGTAATCACAAGCAAGAAAACTTACGTTGCTCCTTTTGTAAATGCAGAAGAGTGCCAGTATCTTGTAATTGAAGATAATTTCCCTAACGGTCGCCCTGAACTTGAAAAAGCAGGTCTTTACTTTACCGACCGTGCAACTGTAGACAAGGTTGAAAAAATGAAGGTTTGTACTTGTTTGAATCCTCTTCATACTTTCCTTGCCGTTAGCGGTTGTCTTTTGGGCTACACTTTGATTGCTGACGAAATGAAAGATGCTGATTTGCTCCGCCTTGTAAAACGTCTTGGTTACGATGAAGGCCTTCCTGTTGTAGTTGACCCTGGAATTATTAAGCCACGCGACTTTATTGATGAAGTTGTAAATATTCGTATTCCAAATCCATTTATGCCTGATACTCCACAGAGAATTGCGTGTGATACTTCGCAGAAACTTTCCATCCGTTTTGGTGAAACAATTAAGGGCTACCTTGCACGTAAAGATTTGAATGTGGCTGATTTGAAGGTTCTTCCGCTCGTGTTTGCTTTGTGGCTTCGTTATCTTATGGCAGTTGGTGATGATGGTGAAGCCTTTGAACTGAGCCCGGATCCGCTTTTGGACGAATGCAAAAAATACGTTGCTGATGTAAAACTTGGTGGCGATCTTGGACCAGCTGGAACTGGCCTTGATGCTCTTCTTCACCGTAAAGAGATTTTTGGTGTAGACTTGTTCGAAGCAGGACTTGCTGACACTGTAAAAGAATACTTTGCTAAGCTTGTTGCAGGAAAAGGCGCTGTAAGAAAAGTATTGCAAAGTTTGTAAGAAAAAACGGCAGTAAAACTTGAACTGACATAACAAAATTCTCAAAAAATAGGAGTCCGACTCCTAGCATTTATTCTCTTGTTTGGATTATGATAATATCATCTTGTTATTTCAAGGTGATATTATAGTTTTGTTCGAGGAAAAAATGAATAAAAAAATCGTTTTTGTATTTATTGTTGGTCTTTTATTTGGAATAAAAGCTTTTGCACATTGTATTGTTGATGGTGGCAATTAAAAGGATAGTTTGCAATATCAGACTATTCAGCAGATGCAAGATGATGTAAAGAATATTAAAAAAGCTGCAAAAAAGGATGGCACAAGCTTTAATATAATCATTCCAGAAAAATCAAAATTAGCGAATATTTCTTCGATAAATAAGATTGCAAATGAAGTTTTTGACGGCATCGAAATCAATCTTGACGAGTATGATAATCAATGTTTTAAATATTCAAAACAAGTGAGCATAATGGTAACAAGAAAGCAATCTAAATATTATGTTACCGGAATTAAAGACTTAGTAACTAAAGCTGAGGCAGCAAAAATTGAAGAAGAGAAAAAGGCTGCGACACAAAAAGAACGGGAAGAAATAACTGGAAAAATCAAAGCGATAAAAGAAGAATCAGAAAAATCATTTAGTGAAAAAGAACTGCTTAAATGCAAAGAATTAGGTTATAAAGAAACAACTTTTGATTCTGCTGCAGAAAAATATGAGAAAAATAAGAATTTTATTTTTGCACTAAAGATTTATTATGAAAAAAGTTTGATTGCAAAACAAGAGCTTCAGGATTTTAATGTAAAAGTTCAGAATATGTTTCAGGCAACAGAAAAAGTTTATACAAAATGGGATAATACTTATTCAAGAATAAAGCCTGTCTATGCTGATAATAAATACGAGAATTTACTTAAAAGATTTGAAACAGGAAATCCATGGACTTATGAATATGATGCGGATTCTCGTTATTCAGATTGGAAAATTCTTACAAAAGATTTTGAACAATATTTTTTTGAAAATCCAGTTTTTTCTGTTCATTATATTGACTTGAAAAAATCTACAGAAGATAAAAATAATAATTCTTACGCGTATAGGTGTGATTTTGAAATTGAAGATTATGATTTCTATCAACAAATGGTAGATGGAATTTTTGCGGGAATAAGGAAAGCTTGGAGAGATTCCTGGACGGACATTTCTAAAGAATGGATAAAAAATTCTCCTGCTTGCCATCTTGATTATGAAATTAAATTAGCTATAGTTGATAAAAACGGCAAAATTCTTGTAAAAGGCGAAAGACTTTCATTAGCTTCAACAAATAATTATGTGTACATGGGGCAGGAAGGCGTGAACTTTGGACAGACTAACAAGTTCTATGAATTCAAAGATGTTCCAGCTAATGTTGCAGCCTTAATTGAAGAAGGAAAGGCTTTTGTAAAACTTGATTCTCTTTATTTAAAATATGGTCTTCCGGAAAAAAAGACCGAAAAACAAATTCCTAACAATAAGGTTTCTGAATACAAAAGAACGAAAGTCTTTAATAAAGCTAAAGGCGAATTTGAAAATATAGATGCAAAATTGTAATTTTAGTTGCAAATTTATCAGGCGGATTTTTCTTAATTTCGCAGTTATATTTTTGTTTTGTGCATCTGGTGTAGTTTGTGCCCAGGATTATTCCTCTGAACCGCTTTTGTTTTTTCAAGCAAGGCGATCAGAGGATTATGATTTTGCACTTTCGGTTTCCAAAAAAATATACGTAAAACTGAAAGAAGAAAAATATCCATATTCACTTGAAGTCAGCGCTATTGTGTTTCCCGAGCTTTTGAGGTATTCAGAGTTTAGGAATGAACTAGAATCATTAATGAATGAATGCCTGGCATTTGCCTCTGAAGAAAGCAGCGGGTTTTCAATCGGACTTTTTCAGATGAAGCTTTCTTTTGCCGCAAAAGTTGAATCCTTACTTTGTGAAAATCCTGAATTAAAAGAAAAATATCCTTTAATAGATTTTGGCGGAGATTTATCGTCTGTTAATTCTCGCTTAAAAAGAATTAAAAGATTGAATAATTTTGATTTACAGGTAGAATACTTAAAAGCTTTTGCAGATTATGAAATTAAAGCTCTTAGTCTTGAAAATGAATCTTTTACTCAACGGCTGTGTTTTTTAGCTACAGCTTACAACTATGGAATCCAGACAGACCGAACTATTCTTGAACCTGTTTTTGACTGGCAAACTTTCCCTTCTGGAAACAGGCACTTGTATTTTAGTTATAAGGATTTATGTCTTTTAGCCGCCGAAGAAATACGAAAAGGTACGGAATAAAGGTATTATTTAAAGACTCCATTGAAAAAGTGTATAAAAATCTTGAAAACTCCATAGAAAAAGTGTACTCTTGTTAAGGAAAGTCGCTTGAGAAAGTGTAGTGACTGGTAGAAAACTCCCTTGAAAAAGTGAAAAAACAGGAGATACACATGTTTAAACGAAAAATACTAACTGAATTTGAGGCGTGGAAAAATTCAGGAGGCAGAAAAAAAGCTCTTGTTGTAAAAGGCCTCCGACAGATTGGAAAAACTTACAGTGTACGAGAATTTGCAAAAGCAAATTATGAAAACATAGTATATGTAAACTTCAAGGAGAATGAAAGTGCGAAAAAGATTTTTGATGCTGATCTGAATGTAAACAGAATCATTATAGATTTGTCAGCCCTTATACCTGATTCACATTTTGTTGAAGGAAAAACTGTAATCATTTTTGATGAAATACAGGAATGTGCAAATGCCCGTTCAAGTATTAAACCATTTTGTGAAGACGGTCGCTTTGATATTATTGCTACAGGATCCCTGTTGGGAATAAAAGGCTACAATAAAAAGAAAAGTAAGGGCGTGCCTACAGGTTTTGAACGCATTGTTTATATGAAGCCTATGGATTTTGAAGAGTTTTTGTGGGCAAAAGGAATTGGTGAAGCAGTTATACAATATCTTCGCGAATGTTATGAGAAAAGAACTCCTGTCAGTGAAGCAACACATCAGGCTATGCTCCGATATTTTAAGGAATACATCTGTGTTGGCGGACTTCCATATATTGTTGACAGATTTATTTCAACAAATGATATGAATATAGTTTATCAGGAGCAGCACGACATTATTGAAGAATATAGAGATGATTTTGGTAAGCATCTGGATGAAAATGAAAACGAGGAAATTGATCTTGCCCTTCTTGCAAGAATAAACAGGGTATTTGAATCAATCCCGGCACAGCTTGCAAAAGAAAATAAAAAGTTTGTTTTCTCTGCTCTGGAGAAAAAAGGTCGCTCAGAAAATTATCTTCCGGCAATACAATGGTTGTGCGATTTTGGAATCATCAATCTTTGTCACAATCTTAATAATATTTCAGATCCTCTCGAAGGTAATAAAATAGATAATATATTTAAGGTTTACATGCAGGATTCCGGACTGTTTGTTTCTATGCTTGATCGTGATTGCGCTTCCAAAATCCTTTCGGGCGAACTGGGATGTTATAAGGGGGCAATTTTTGAAAATATCATAGCAGACTGTTTTTCTAAGCAGGACAGAAAACTTTATTATTTTCATAAAGATTCCGGACTTGAAATAGATTTTGTTTCAAAAGTTAATAATGAGATTTCTCTGATTGAAGTAAAGGCAACTACAGGAAATACAAAATCTGCAAAAACAGTTTTGAAGAATCCTCAATATGATGTAAATGTCTGCTACAAACTATCTGAAAATAATATTGGGGTTGTAGATAATATAATAACAGTGCCTTATTACATGGCATTTCTTTTGTAGTTTTTCTTGAAGTAATTTTTCGATCATTAGTTCAAAAAAAAACTCAAAAAATAGGAGTCCGACTCCTAATCAAAATAAAACTGTGCCCTTATAATTTTAATTATAAACGAAAACGTAGAGTTAGAGTTTATAAGGAGTAACAGTTTTATGAAAAAAATTATTGGTTTAATTTGTGCAGGCGTATTATTCTGTACAACAATGTTCGCAGAAGAGATTAAATTATCTTTTCCAAAGCCAGCATCTGGACAGTCATCTCAAGTTTATGTAAATGGCCATATGATGTATCTTTGCAATAATCAGAATTGGGATGGCAATAAAAAAGATTCATGGATTAAATTTTATCTTAACGAAGATAAAGGCAGTAAAGTAACTTTCGAAAAACCTTTAACCAGGGGTTTTGAATGGTATGCTACAACTCCTGCAAATGAAAAAGCAAAAAATTACGACGGCCGAAGAGCTACCTTCCTTGATTTTGAATCTTTTGTTTTCTATGAGGATGGAAATAAATTTATCATAGAAATCCAGTAAATAAATTGTATAATAGTTTATACTAAATAATACATGGGGTTTTATGAAAACAATATCAAAAAAGTTAATCAGTTTGTTCTTTTGTCTTTTGAGCCTTAGTTTTTGCTTTGCGCAGGAAGAACGGGATCCTCGTCTTGATTATGGTGATGATAATCCTCTAATTAAAACTGAGTTTGATGGTATTTACTGCATAAAACCCCATTATAATAACAAAGAAATCATCGAAAAAGAAAAGCCATATATAATACTGGTTTATGAAAAAGATACAAAAGATTTCGTAAAAAGTTTTGACAATGTTGTCCGGGATTGGATAGGAATGGGTGGCTGGAACGGACAGGTTGTGCCAACTGATTATACTTTTATTACAAAAGACTACAAACAGTACGTTGTAAAAGCAGACAAATACACGATTCAAATTATAAAAAAGGGAAAGTTTGAAAATCCTAAAAGAACGATTCGTATTTTGGAAACTTTGTGCTATGCTCAGCTGGTTCTGCTTCTTCTTATTGTTGTTTTTATTATAATAAAGCAAATCAAAAAGCCAAAATCGTTGCAAAATCAAATTCTCCAAATTCAGGAAGAAGAAAAGTCAAAAATCAGCAGGGAGATTCACGATACTGTAGTTCAGGATCTTCGTGCAATCCGTATAGGAGCCGAAGCAATTCAGACTGAAGATTCGAATCAAAAGAACAGGGTTGTTGAAGATATAACAAAGTGCATTATTAAAATGCGCAATATCTGTTATGATTTATCTCCGGCTGAACTTGCTGATGCTATGCGAAAAGATGATGATGGAATTGATTTGATTTCTATTATCGAAACTTTGTGCAAGCAGTTTACAACAAAAACAAATATCGATTCTTCCATTCAGATTGATAAAAGCATTACATATCCTTTGTTTGATAAAACTACCTGTTTGAATGTTGTGCGCGTTTTTCAAGAGATTTTGAATAATATAAATAAACATTCGTATGCCACAAAAATCATTGTTCTTATAAAACCGCCTGCAGAAAATTTGCTTACAATTTTTGTGATTGATGATGGCACCGGCTGTAAAATTGAAACACTTAATCCAAAAAATCTGAAAAATCATTTTGGTATACGGAATATGCGGGAGAGAATGAGTTCCATTGGTGGAACCGTAGATTTTTTCAGTTCACCGGATGAAGGAATGAAGGTTGTGCTGAAAATCAAAACGGAGGCTTAATAGCTTATGGAAAATACAATTTATATTGTTGATGATCATAAGATGCTGCAGAACGGTTTGCGTTTCTGGTTTGAGAAGAACTCAAGCTGGAAAATTACC
>JAILCM010000180.1 GCA_024680155.1 Treponema sp. | reverse complement strand
GCAATGGCCATTGTCGGTGCCATTCAAGACGGAATTAAAGGAGATTTTTCAACACTTGCCGTAAAATCAGTTCTGGACTTAATCATTATTGCAGTAATGACCTCTTCCCTAGGAAAGGGCTGTGCATTTTCTGCAATACCTTTATTTATATTTGAAGGGCTTATAACACTGCTGGCCCGGCTTATTTCTCCATTAATGACAGAACTTGCAATTGCCTATCTTTCTCTAGTAGGTTCAATCTTAATCTTCTGTGTTGGAGTAAATCTTGTATGGGGAAAGAAATTCAGAGTTGCAAATATGCTTCCGGCAGTAATACTAGCTGTGTTTGCGGCTTATCTTCCTTTTCAGTGGTAGATTAACTCAAAGTAATGGAAATAACCTACATAATCCAGAAATCCCGACGACGCTCAATGAACTAAACGACCTTCCGTTTTCAGACAATGATGTACTTGCTGCTCTAAAAAATATGGGAAAGGGTTATCAAACTCGGATAAATAATATTCTTAGACAGGCTGTGTTTGGGTAAATAAAAACACATAACAAAGCTTCAAAGCCGACACAGGCTCAAGGCCTGTGCGGTTTAAGCAATTGTTATACGGACACCCCACTGGGGTGCAAGGATGAGAAAATGAAAAAAACTTTAATTGTTCTTATATGTATATTTATATGTAGTTTTACATTTGCAGGTGGATTTGAAGATTCAAAAAAATTTGATGTTAATTCTGTCTCAAATTTTGATATTTCATTACTTAAAGAGAATCTTATAATTTCAACCTTCAATGGGAATGCGATTTATGTTATTTCGGAAACAACAGATGAGTCTATGTTTCCTATTGTTGAATTAAAAAATAATACTTTAATTATTCGGAAAGCAAATAATCCACATGAAGAAAGATATATGTGCCATATTTCATTAATGCTTCCTGAGAATTATATAGCAGATAAAGTTTCCATAGAAACTATATCTGGTGAACTCAGAATCAAACAACTTAGAGCTAATTATGTAAAACTTTTGCCTGGTCCAAAAAATTCTTTGGATAATATAAAAGCAGACTATTTTGAAATTCCAATACCCGATCAGGCAGATATGAATATATCAAATTTAGATAGTAAAGAAATAAATATAAGCCTTATAGCAGGAACGGTAAATCTTTCAATGCTTCATATTCCAACTATAAATTCAAGAATATCATCAAAAAATGGAAAATTAAACATTGCATTCCCTGCTAATGAAGCCTTTACTATAAATGCAAAATCTTTTAATTCTAAATTTATAAATAATTTAAATAATTTCGTAATAGACTGGATTCGTGAAGGTAATATTTATAAACAAAATGGTGGTGGTGTAGAAATTGTTCTACAAACTCATACAGGTGATATTGAGGTTAGAAAACAATAAAACTAAAAACTCCTGTTGAGGTAAAAAAGAACGTATAACATGCACTTCAAAGCAGACGGCAAGTCAAGCTTGCCGCTGTTTAAGTGCGTTGTTATACGCACAGCTCACTGAGCTGGATGGGGAATTAAAAAAATGAAAAAGCACGTAATTATTTTCACTAGTATATTTATCATTATAATCAGTTTATTTTTAATCATAAAAAAAATAGATATTTATCATGAAAAAAAGTACACAGTTGATATTCAATTAGACACAAATCAATTTGATTTATCTGTAGTTGATTGTATTCCACAAAAGCTGATAGATATAAAAGATTTTGGTACAGTTTCTAGACTTACCATACGTTGCAAAAATTCTTTTGATGATTTTTCAAAAACAAAATTCTCAAAGGAAAACAAGGATATCGAGAAATATTTACAAGAAACAGAATATATAGATTTTCATAATTCTGTAGTAATGGATTTATCTCGAAAACTTAATCTAAATGAATTACCTCCTATGGACTGTGCAAAAACAATACTTCAAAATATAAATCAATCTACACATTTAATAGTTTACGATCCCGAATTAGCATTACAAATTTCCTCTGGAATAACATATGGATATCCAGCAAGTGAAGTATTAAAAAGATCAAAAGGTACATGTGGAGAATTTGCGAATGTCTTTGTAGCTCTAATGAGATTAAACAATATTCCATGCAAATATATCCAAGGCTATATGATAACACCATATGGACAGTCACTACATGCATGGGCAGAATTCTATGATGAAAACATAGGTTGGATTCCAGTTGATCCTCAAGTTGGAATGTTTGGTGTAAGTCAGTATCATGTAAAGATGTTAGAGGGAGTTGATTTTTCAGTGATAGGTGCTGATTTTTCATCCTTAAAATTTGGAAATAGTAAAATTATCAATAATTAATTATTTAAGAAATAAATATATAACACTGATATATCTAGAAAAAACCGTATAACAAAGGTTCGTAGCCGACAGTGGGTCAAGCCCGCTGCGGTACAACCAGTTGTTATACGGACGCCCGCACTGGGGTGCTTGGAGAAAAAAAATGAAAAAAAGTATATTGTCTTTAATTTTCATATTATTACTTATATCTTGCAAAACTACTATTAATCTACAGAATGAAAAAAATGCCGATGAGCAGATTTTTGAATATCTACAATCCAAAAAAATTTTATTTATAGGTGAAAATCACTCAACTGTTTTTCCAATTTTGTACATGACACAAAATATGGAAAAATTTTATAACACTGGTGTACGATATCTTTTTTTAGAAGAAGAAGGCGACGGCTTTTTCCCTACCGGAAACTATGATGATTACAAACTGCAAATTGTTCCTCCATGGTGCACATTTGGCTGGAAATATGAATATCATCTGATGGAACTTGAAGTTGCTCGTATAAACCAACTGCACCCGGATGATCCTATAAATGTAATTTTTCCTGAAAAAGGCATTATTTGGCCGGAAGATATGAATGATGCAACAAAGGTTTTAAATGCCCGTGATGCTCAGGCTCAAAAAACAATCATTCAGATTATGGACAATTCAAAGCTTGAAGATAAGGCAATTATTTTTTACGGCAGCGGACATGGAATGAAAAATCCA
>JAILCM010000162.1 GCA_024680155.1 Treponema sp. | reverse complement strand
AAGCGAAATTGCACAGGAGCTTTATAACGCTTGCGAAGAAGCAGGTTGTATTCCAAGTTTGATTTTTCAGCCTGATAAAACAAGTTTTGATAATGCAAATGCCGAAGTTCTTGCCGCAATTAAAAGTGGACCGGAAATCTGCTGTTCAATTTCTAATATAAAGCTTGGAAAAGATCCGGATGCAACGGCAAATCCATACAAAACTGCCGATGGACAGGAATTCTCCCACATTTTTGATTATCTTCTTGACGGTAAAAAAACAATGCGCGGAATCTGGACTCCTGGAATTATCCCAGATATGATGAACCGAACTGCCGCTATTGACTACAAAGAATTGCAGAATCGTTGTAAAAAACTTGCGGAACTTTTTAAAGATGCAGAAAGTGTTCATGTAACAGCACCTGCTGGAACTGATTTAGTTGTTCCTGTAAAAGGGCGCGCTCTTTTGTTTGATGACGGTGATTTTTCTACCCCGGGAAGCGGCGGAAATATTCCTGCTGGCGAAGTTTTTATTAGTCCTGTAGTTGGTAATGCAGAAAAAGGAATTGTCGGTTGCGAAGGTGTAATTGTTTATGATGGTTCAATGACTTTTAGTGATGGAGATTCAATTCTGGAAACTCCGATTACGTGTAAAGTTGAAAAAGGTTATGTAACATCAATTACAGGTGCCGCTGAAGCAAAACGACTATTAAAAACTATCACCGAAGCAGAAACTCGTGCAATCGCTCTTGAAAAAGAAAAGAAGCTTCCGGCTGGCCAGGGCGAAATTTACAAACGAAATGCCAGAAATATTGGTGAACTTGGAATAGGTTTAAATCCTGCTGCAAGAATTACAGGAAATATGCTCGAAGATGAAAAAGCATTCCACACATGCCACTTTGCAATCGGCGAAAATTACGACAACGATGCTCCAAGTCTGATTCATCTTGATGGAGTTGTGCGCGAACCTACAATTGTTATAAAATATACTGGTTCTTCTAAGCCTGATGCAACAATTTTAAAAGACGGCCAGCTACAAATATAATTCGTGCTAATGTAAAAGCAGTATCATTTTTGGGCATGCCCCGGAAATCCCTTAAAAGGAGTTTGTTATGAAAAAGTTTAGTAAAATCACGGTTGCGGCAATTGCAATCATTACTTTGTTTAATTTTGCAGCTTGCTCCAAGCCAAAAGCCAGCGAAAATAAAGGGGCGGGGAATCAGACTGTGGGAACAAATCAAACTGACAACGGTAAAAAATCAGATTCTTCAAATCATACCACTCAGCCAAATCCCGATATTGAAAAACTGAACGCGGTTTATGCAAAAATGAGTTCGCGTTTTAAATCGGAAGTAAAAATCGAAGAGCCTTATGAATTTCTTGCAGATTTAAAAACAGTTCTTGAAGCCGAAAAACAGTATGCCGGCGACGACCTTCCTCTTTATTTTTTAATAGATAAAACTCATACGGTTGGAGCTGATTACGAACCAAAAAATCTTGTTGCTCTTGTTAAAAATGATGATTATGTTATAAACAAAACAACGCTTTCTCTGCGTCCGGATGCCGCAAAAGCACTTTCTGTTCTTGGACGGGCTGCTCAAAAAGACGGTGTAATGCTTGATGTAAGTTCAACTTACCGCTCGTATGAATATCAGAAAAATCTTTTTGATTATTGGGTTCGCGTGGATGGTTTGGAAGAAGCAGAACGTGAAAGTGCAAGACCAGGAACGAGCCAGCATCAGCTTGGAGTTGCCGTTGATTTTGGTAGTATTGATGATAATTATGATAAAACTCCTGGTGGAAAATGGATGTATGCTCATGCCGCCGAGTATGGATGGAGTTTGAGCTTTCCAAAAGAATACGAAGATATTACCGGTTACCGCTGGGAATGCTGGCACTTCCGCTTTATTGGAGTTGAAGCCTGCCGTTTCCAGAAAAAATGGTTTAATGATGTTCAGCAGTATATGCTGGAATTTATAGATGAGTGGAAAAAATCTTAATTTTTGTGACGGCTGGAGAACCGCTAAATGAATAAACTTGATGTAAAACTTATTGCCCTTGATCTGGATGATACACTTTTAAACGATGACCGCCAGATTAGTGATTTGAATGTAAAAGCCTTGCGAGAATGTGCTGAGCGTGGAATTTACGTAGTGCTTTGTTCTGGCCGTGCAGAAAACGCAATCCTTCCTTTTGTGCGTCGACTTGAAATTGCAGGAAAAGAAGCTGGTCGTTATCTTATTGCAATAAACGGTTGCAGTGTTTTTGATTTGCATTTACGTCAGCAGATTTATTGTAAAAAAGTGAGTTCCGATATTCTGTTGCGAACCGATGAGCTTGCCGAAGAAATGGGCTTAAAAAGCGAAGTTTATACACCGGACACAATTTATTACCACGAAGAAACTAAATGGACCAGAATGGATGTTGAACTTTGCGGCTTAAAAGGCGTTCAGGTTGATGATTATCGCAATTTCTTAAAAACTGAATTTACAAAAATGCTTGTTCCAGGTGAGCCTCAAGTTCTTCTTACTTTGCAGGAAAAACTCCGCGCCGAATTTGGAGAGCGTGCCGTTATTTTTACAAGTAAGCCTTATTTTCTGGAAATTCTTCCACCCGGTTGTGGAAAAGGCGAAAGCGTAAACTGGCTTGCAAAACATATCGGTATACCCGAAAATTCTACAATGGGCTTTGGCGACAGCATGAACGACGAAAGCCTTATAAAATTGTGCGGAAGTGGAGTTGCAATGTGTAACGGCCTGGATTACATCAAAGGAATTGCAGATTACGTTACCGAATTTGACAACAATGATTCCGGCGTAGGGCGATTTTTGGAAAAGTTTGTGTTGTAGAGATTATAGGTGGTTAAGGAATATCTACTTTTACTATAAGCTCTTCCGGCAATTCATCGGGCTTTAGGAATTGAATCATATATAACGGCAGATAAGTGATGTTTTCTGTCGTTTCTATGTTTCCTGAACAAAAGATGTAAGCATTTTGAATATTCCATTCTTTTTTTTCTAAGGCTTTATCTAAAGCAGGATGCCTGTGGTAATCTTTTCCAGATTTTATTTCCAAGACAACCGCTGAATTATTATTTTGAATAACAAAATCCAGTTCACAAAAGCTTTTGCGGTCAAAATAGTGTAAATCAAACCCGTTAGATACGAGCTCCTGTGCAATCACATTTTCTACAATACTTCCCATATTAACATCCAGATTTCCCTGCAAAATTTCAAACTGAATATTATTTACTGACATTGCACATAAAAGCCCCGTATCATTAAGATATATCTTCATTAAATTACGTAGTTCATTTGTTTTAAAAGGAATTGACGGAGCATTCAGATTATAGCATGGCAAGGAAACACCAGCATCAGAGAGCCACATAAAACTGCTTTCATATCGTTCCATACGTGCATTAGGATTTATAGCTGCAAGCATGAATCGGCGGGTTTTTGAATTTAATTCAGAAGGAATACGGTCAAAAATCTCTTTTATTCTTTCTTTATTTTTATCTGCATATTTTGTTATGTCTTGTCTGTATAGAGCCAAAATATCCTTTTGTATAATAGATGTTTTTGCAATATCATGAGTGTCAACAAAGGTTTGAACTACCGCAGGCATACCTCCAACTATTATATAATAACGAAAGAGTTGCATAAGTTTTTGATGAACCGTTTCATTAACCAAAGTCCCTTCATCAAAGCATTTTTTTATATAGGCAATAGTTTCTTCTTGTACTTTATTTGCCCAACAGAATTCTTCAAAATCTAAAGGAAACATCTGAATTATATGTTCAAAACCAACCGGGTAAGAAGGAACTTCCTTATAATTTACACCAAGCAATGAGCCTGATTCTATATAATCAAAACGACCGTCTTCTACAAGAAATTTTATTGCAGTTCTTGCACGGGGACATTCCTGTATTTCATCTAGAAAAATTACGGTGTTCCCAGGTTCCAATTGCTGATTAGAAAAAGCTGTAAGAGCAGTGATTATAGTGTTTGCATCCAGATTTCCGTCAAAAGCAGACATGGCAGATGGTGTGTCTATGAAATTTATTTCTAGAACTGATTTATAGTTTTCGTGAGCAAAGGCCCTGATTGCATGTGTTTTTCCTATCTGACGAGCTCCTGTAACCATGAGTGCTTTTTTTTCTGAAGAGTCTTTCCATTTCTTAAATTGAGAAAACACCTTTCGTTCCAGCATAGTTATAATCCTTTGTAACGTTTTTCTAGTTTAATTATAGTAAAAATGTAACGTTTTTCGAGTATGATTTTGGTAATTTTGTAACGTTTTTCTAATATGATTATAGCACTTTTGTAACGTTTTTCAAGTTAATCTATACAGCTATTTAATTCTGAATTCCATATTTTCAAAATCCATCTGGATTATGTGATTTTTGAAGACTTCGTTCCCCAGAAAATTATAGGTACATATAAAAGCTTTTTCCTCGAAAGGTCTGTCCTTTATCTTTTCATAAGACAAATGATGCCCCTTGCAGTAAGTTTTTAATTCTCCAATACATATTTTTACATTTTTATCACTATCTTTTTTAGGCATCAATTCAATAATATCATCTTCTGTCAAGCTGAATACATCAGCTTCAGAATATAAATGATTTGAAATATAATTATGCTGTAAGACTAAAGAAGGTGCCCCAGTGTCTATAAATCCATATTGGTCATTACCGTTAATTTTAAAATCTATATAATACAAATCCTTAATATCTAATTTTTTTAATGGAATAGAATTTTCTATAACACTATCGCTATCAATCGTGATTTGATTTTTTTTG
>JAILCM010000149.1 GCA_024680155.1 Treponema sp. | reverse complement strand
TTTACTCAGTACATCATGGTAGTAGGTCTTTGTGAAACTGTTGCTTTGTTCGCAATGGTATTCTCTATGATTGTTTGCTAAGTTTAAAATATTAAGCAAATAATTTTACGGTGGCAGTCGGTGATTCGGCTGCCATTTTTTTTAGATCCTCCGGTCAAGCCGTTGGATGACAAATTTAATTGAAGAAGAAATCCTTTTAATGGTATAGTATTGGTATGAAAACTAAAGTTGTTGCAATTGGCGGAAAGGGTATTACAAAGCGTGTTCTTATTGGTGGAAATAATCCTGTTACAGTACAGACTATGTGGAAAGAGGGGATTACAGATGTTCCGCAGAATAAAGAAAAATTTGAACGGATTTTACGCCAGCTGAATGAACTTCAGATGATTGGTTGTGATATTGTTCGTTTTGCGGTTCCTGATATGGAAAGTGCGGCTGGATTAAATGCAATTTCTGAGCAAACCTCTATGCCGTTGGTTGCAGACATTCATTTTGATTATACACTTGCTCTTGAATGCCTTAAATCAAATATTGCAGCAATCAGAATTAATCCTGGAAACATTGGTTCTGTAGAAAATACGCGTAAGGTTGTAGAAGCTTGCCGCCAGAATAGAACTGCTATCCGCATTGGAATTAACAGCGGAAGTTTGCCTCAGGATTTACAGGAACAGATTGCTCTTGGAAAAATATCACGTGCTCAGGGATTGTGCGAAACTGCCGTTCGTGAAGCAGAAGTTTTTGAAAATCTTAATTTTGATCAATATGTTGTAAGCATGAAATCAAGCGATGTACAGGAAACAATAGATTGTAACCGTTTTTATGCTCAAAAATATAATAATCCGCTGCATCTTGGAGTAACCGAAGCCGGGCCACTTATTGGTGGAATTGTAAAATCTAGTATTGCTTTTTCTACGCTTTTAAATGAAGGAATTGGTGATACAATCAGAGTTAGTCTTTCTTCAACTGCCGAAAATGAAGTTGTTGCAGGTATAAATATTTTAAAAGAATGTGGTAAACGTGCAGGCGGTGTAAAACTTGTAAGCTGCCCGCGTTGTGGAAGAATTGGTTTTGATGTTCATTCTTTTGTAGACAGATGGCAGAATAAACTTCTTGCTATGGATAAAAATATTACTGTAGCAGTAATGGGGTGCGTTGTAAATGGTCCTGGAGAAGGCCGTCATGCGGATATTGGAATTGCGGGAACTAAAGATAAAGCAATAATCTTTAAAAAAGGAAAAATAGTACGAACAATTGATGCAAAAGATGCCGATAAAGTATTTGAAGAAGAATTAAATACTTTATAATACGGGTTTTTAGATGAAATATATGAAAAAAGCGCTTCCTGTTATTTTTTTATTTTTTAGTTCGGTTTGTCTTTTTGGATTAAATACATATTCAGATTCAAGTGTAAAATTATTTAGACAAGCTAAGCTTTATTATGAAACTCAGGAATATGGAAAAGCCTTGCGTGCGGCAGAAGATGCTTTGTACTATAGAAAGTCTCAGATTGAAAAAGAAAAGCAGATTATTATAAATACACTTTCTTCTCCACAGGTAAAAAAAGCTGGTGATAAAATTTCAAATATCATGCCTGTTTTAAAAGAACGTGAAGAAATTGATTCCGTTGAGCTCATCAATTATTATGTTAAAAAGAAAGGGCTTGATTATTTTGATGATTCAATTACTCAATTGCAAAAATACATTGCTGAACAGGAGTTTTACCCGGAAGCACAGAAATTAATTGGTGATATTTATAAACTTGAAGGTGAGTATCAGTTTGCGGAAGATTATTATAAAAATGCGCTTTCACATTCTGATATTTTTGATATTCCAGATGAAAAATTTGAAATTTTGTATCTTTTGGTTGATATAAGTCAGCTTCAGGAAGATTATGACCAGATGGAGCTTAGGCTTTTAAATATAATTGGTACCGAGCAATACCAGAAAAATTCCACACTTGTAAGGGCAATCAAAAATACATTGAGCAAAAACGATAAAAATGTTGTTCAGAAATTTTTTGATTTGTACAGACTGCAGAATGTTTATTCCTTAAAGGCATACACAATGCTTGCAGAATATTATTATTCATTAAACGAATACGAAAAAGCTTTTGATTATTGTTCTCTGGCTGTGCTCACAGGTTTTACCAGAATGTATGAAATTGTAGACAAAAGGAACATTTCTTTTGAATTTACAGGCATTGAATCTTTACTGGAAGAACTTGTTTACCACCAGGATATAATTGAATGGGGAAAAGCCAACAATATCTGGTATAGTTTTAGTCTTTTGTGTCAGATTTCTGATAAAATGGGTTATAATCAGTTTGCATTTGATTTACTTTGTATACTTGCCCGTTCAGCTCCCGAAAAATACTGGCAGCAGGAAGCAGTTCTTAAACTTGATGAAATTGACGGTGTAAGATAGATTATCGGGTCAAGCCCGATAATGACAGGTTACCTAATAATGACAGTTCCCGATTAATTTATTTTAGTAATGCAAACCGATTCCAAAAGAAATTTCAAACTTTGAAGGATCGTCGCGCCATTCTGTGTTCAAATAATCTTTTAGTAGCATTCGTCCTACATCAAAGCCGATGCTTCCACGAACTGTAAATCCTGCCCACTTTGCCGGGTAAACAAGGAATTCAACACCACCAGCATAAAATCCGTCTTTTGGATTAAACCATTTTTCGGTAATTTTATTATAACCAAGTGACATGTCAAAGAATGGAGAAACTTGCAAGTCAAAATTAAAGTATTTCATGAATTTCCAGGTAAAATTTGTTGTAAAAAGATGGTATGGAAAATCAAGATTAAGAACGAAGGCTGTTGTTGGTAAGCACGAAAGCCATTCTGGATGAGATGTTTGAGAAGAAAAATACTGTTCATCTCGAATTCCTCGTAATCGACCACCTATTTTTGTTCCATCACCGCCAAAATAAGGATTTTCGGAATCTACAAAATGTACAAATGCAAATAAATCAGCTGTAATTCCAATTCTGTTAAAAAGTTCTTTTTGAGATTCAAACAATTCAAATGATTTATACAATTTTACTTCTGCGCCAACATAAGGATAAAACATGTTTCGCTGGAAATTGTAAGTATATGTGTTAGATATAGATGAACTGTGTCCGTTTCTAAAATTATATACCCAGTTTATTCTTGAAGCAGAAATTGAATGTCCAAAAGTAAGGCTTGGACTTGAAAGACTTGTGTTTTCTTTGTTAATTCCGTTATGGTCCCAGTAAAAACTTGCTTCAATATATGGGGTGTATGTTAAAGTTCCATGTTTTGCAAATTCGTAAAGTTTAAGAGGTACCGAAAATTTTACATTTTCATTAAAATAAATTGCATCATCAAAAGGTTCAAAATCAAAATTGTTGCAAGCCTTCTGGTAGAATTCAAGTGTATATGTTGCAATTCCAGCTTGAAGTTCTGCTTTTAAACCAGTTTTTGCATTCCATTCTGGCATTAAGTTTCCAAAGGTGAAGTCAATTGTATAATCATTTACCCAGGTAAAATCAAATAAACCGATTTTGAAAGGATGGTCGTAAGAAAAAGTAAAACCAAGTTTACATTCTGGTGTTTCAAATTCTGATGCCTGTGCAAGTGAAAAATTAATATCAGTTGACATTGCATTTAAAGAGCCAAGAAAATTTGTATCTTTAATTTTTAATTTGACTTTTGTTCCAGTATTTGAATCATATTTTGGGTAAGGGACTCCAAGCATATGAAAAGAATCCTTTGTATTTACAGTAAGAGTTACAAAATTTTGCGGAATTGATGATGCGTGTGGCAAGTTTTCATCATTGTCAGAGTAGTCAGGATTTTTTGTTATTGAATAATCAATATTTATAGTTTCAAAAGCACGCAGACTGTACAGTTTTAATTCGTAGTCTTTTAAATATTCAGCTAAATCGTCTTCTGATTCAAAAATGCGTTTTTTATTTGCGCTGATATTTTTTTCAATTGCATACGGTTTTGTATAACTAAAAAAGGCAGCTCCACAACCTTGTGTATTGTATTTTACATCTTTTATTTGATAAGTTTCTGCCCAAACTCCCAACGTACAAAAGACTGCACAAAAAGCAGAAAGTATTTTTTTCATTAATAGGCTCCTTTACCTTTAAAAACAACCCAAACAGTTTTTATTAAAATCCAAATATCAAGCCATACAGACCAGTTTTGAATGTAATATGTATCAAATGCAATGCGTTCCTCGTAGCCTGTATCTGAACGTCCAGAAACCTGCCACATACCTGTAAGACCTGGTGTAACTGAAAGAACATAATCTGTATATTTACCATATTTTTCCAATTCTGGTTCAGTAACAGGCCTTGGTCCTACTAAACTCATTTGTCCAATAAGAATATTAAAAAGCTGAGGAAGTTCATCTAAACTTGTTTTGCGTAAGAATTTTCCAAATTTTGTTACGCGTGGATCATCAACAAATTTTCTGTCTTTTTCCCATTCTGCACGACGAACTGGATCTGTAGCAAGAATTTGTTCAAGAATTTCCTGCGAATTTACACACATAGAACGGAATTTCCAGCATTTAATTTCTTTTCCATTTTTACCAACACGTTTATGTCCGTAGAAAATTGGTCCTTTAGAAGTGCATTTTGTAAGAATGGCTAAAATCAACATTACTGGTGCAATTATTGGAAGAAATATCAAAATAGAGAGTATATCAATCAAACGTTTAAAGAATAAATTTCTTTTGAATGTTAGATTGTGTATAGAAGAAAAACCTATGATTCCTCCTATATCTTTTAATTGCTGTGTATCTGTAAAAAGCGTCTGATTTTTGGAAACATTTATTGTATAGCGGTAAGAAGACATTATTACAGACATGTCACCCTGATAATTACAAATGATAGCTTGTTTTATATTATATTGTTTTATAAAAGAATGAAGTTCTTCCGACGGCGGATAAATTGGAATATTTTTGTATGAACCAATTTCTTTTGCAGAAGAGTCAATTATTATTGCAGGATGATACCCAAGATGTTTCATTTTCAAAAGTCGATCGATTAGGAAAAAACTTTCTGTACCGTCAACATAAATTACAGCCGGAACACCCCACCATTTAAAACTTGAAAAGAAATGTTTTGCAAATTCACGGAATGCAGGGAGACCGATTGTAACAATAGGAAGTGTAATACCGAATGCGGCAACAATTCCCCATTCTTTACTATCCATTACAATAAAATTTATAAATTCTGAACTTGTATTAGTTTTTTCAGAAATATAGATACTAAGAATGATTGCAATAAAACTAAAAAAATTGCAGCTGAAATAATGTTTTATATCTTCAGTTGGTGAATTCATTATTCCGGGATAAAGTCCATTTGCTGCATATAAAATAAGAATGAATGGAATATATGCTGTATACCTAATAAATGATTTAAAATTAATAAATGATGTATTAATTATATTGATTATAAAAAATCCGAATCCAATTGACAAAAAAAGGATTAAGGCATCTACAATGAACAGAGAGAATCCGCAAAAAAATGAGCTTGTTCGTGGGTAAGTCTTTTTTAAGTATTTGTTTAATTCTTCAAAATCCATTCTTGCTTTCTTCTTATATTATTATATCAATTTTTCATGATTTTGTACAATATCAGTAAATTTTCTTATAAATTCTGCTTCTGAAAACTGCTG
The DNA here is from genome assembly GCA_024680155.1 of Treponema sp. Taxonomy (GTDB): domain Bacteria; phylum Spirochaetota; class Spirochaetia; order Treponematales; family Treponemataceae; genus Treponema_D. The sequence continues at coordinate 466 of JAILCM010000149.1, read as the reverse complement.
TACATGATTATTAAATACAGTACGATTGCAAAAGTTACTTTCCAATTTTTCAAAATTATTCATACATTCAATAAGACTTTCTACAGTTTGTTCTTCAAAGAAAAGGCCTGTTTTTCCTTCCAGAACTGAATCCAAAGCGCCGCCTTTTTTGTAAGCAAGAACAGGGCATCCTGCTGCGTTTGCTTCAACAGGAATAATTCCAAAATCTTCAATTCCTGGGAAGAGAAGGGCTTTTGCCCGGCTGAGATAATCCTGAATTTTTTCATCACTAAGCCGGCCTGTAAAAGTTACAAGTCCTGATTTTTGATATTCTTTTGCTTTTTTTGATTTTCCGTCACCGATTACTACAATTTTTCTTCCTGATTTAATACAAGCTTCTATTGCAAGGTCTGCACGTTTGTAACCAACTAACTGTCCAAAGAAAAGATAGAAATCTTCTGGTTTTCGCGGATTATCTAGGAATTTT
>JAILCM010000106.1 GCA_024680155.1 Treponema sp. | reverse complement strand
CGGGCAGTATCAAAAAAACGCATTCCGCCGTCATAAGCCTTCCGCAAAATCTTAACGGCAGTCTCCATATTTACACGCTGAACTGGAAGCGCACCAAAAGCATTCTGAGGAACTGTAATTCCCGTTGAACCTAAAGTGATTGTTTTCATACAAAAATTATAGCAGTTCCCCGATGTGATGTCAGCAGAAAATCACTCATCCAAACAAATCAAATAAAGCCCGGCGGCGAAATGCTCGTAGCCTATTTCTTTTGCGGGAAGTTCAAGCGGCGCCCCGGAAGATTTCTTTTCTTCGCAAGAATCCGTACTCGCCCCGGAAGTTCCCACGTCATTTTTAAGGGCACTTGAGGAAGCCCCCACCAAAGTTTCTTCACCATTCAAACCGTACCACCAGAGCGTGCTCGAAGAATGGATGAAATTCTTTAGGTTGAACGTGTAAAAATCTTCAATAAGACGAGGCTCGCCTTTGCGGATTAGAGGGAAGAACATTTCTTCAAGTTTAGTACAAAGATTTTCTGCAATTTCAACCGAAAGTGGCTGTAAGGCCTTTTCTATCAGCTTTTCTATCTGGCAGAAAACTTTATTTGTAAAAACCGGAGTAAGAGGGATCTGTTTCTGGCCATCAAGTTTTATAAGACGTGGACCGGGAGCTTCAAGTGCCATTCCGTTTGCCATATCGTGTTCAAGTTTTGAAAGTTCAACACCGTTTATAAGCTTCAAAATTATACGGTTATTATTCATATCAAGACTGCTAATTCTGCCTTTTGACCAGTCTGTATTTGCTTCATCCCAGACATTCGGAAAAGGTGGCGCGTAAAGAGCATCACATCCTTTGATTTTTCCAAAATCCTGAAGTTCGCAAAAATTCCAGGTGGAAGAAGTATTTTCCAAATGTTTTTCAAGTTCTATTTCCGGCAAAACTTCGTCTGCAGTCTGGTAGAAACCTGTAATGTTATAAGGTCGCGGAACTGCCTTACTTACTTCAAAGCCGTGATGATTTTTAAAATTCTTTAGGATAAGAGTATCAAAAATACCTGCCGCAAGATTATAAAAAATCCATTTTAAGTATCCGTAATTAAAATCATTTCCGTAAAACTTAAGAGCACGGATTTCTTCTTCAAGGCCGTCCAAAAGTTCATTCACGCGGGCAGGAATTTTATTTTGAATATAATAATCATACACAAGTTTTTGAGCCTCGTTATTTTCGCGCGTTGGAAACACATTAAACAAAGTCAGATATTTGCCATCTTCTTCTTTTAGAAGTTCAAGAACAAGCATTTCTTTTACCGAATCTTCAATGTATTCTTTTGCAACTCCAAGTTTTTTTGCAATTTCTGCGGCAGTCAAGGCTTCTGCATAACAGACAAAACAAATCTGCTGTTTTAAAAGATTGTCCATTTCATGAACTGCGCCTGCTGCATCATTTTGATATGTAAATTTCAATTCTGCCGGAGCATAAGATAATCGTTCTGTCATTTTCAACTCCCATCCCACTAATCAATTTTTCTAAAAATCCACATTCCCGCAGTTGAGTGAGAATAATCTTCTGGACTCTGGTAAAGTTTATTTTTTACGCCATATTCATACACTGCAACAAGCGGCTGGAACAACCACTGAATTGTTCTTGCGTAAAAATCTTTTTTCAAATCTTTATGAATGTGAGAATCAAGCGCCTTTTTTATAAGAGAACCATACTGCGCGGTATATTCTTCGGCAAGAGCTTTAAAAGTCTTATCAAACAAAGCACAAAAATCATCCTGAAACTTAAGCGGACTTACAGGAATATTAAGTTCAAGACCACCATCCGCATTTTTAGTAAGAACACCGTTTTTTATACATTCTGCGGCAAGCTCCTCTTCAGTCTGATTCAGCGTCTTTTTAGAATTTTCCATCAAATCAATCAAAAGTTCGCCATTAGAACGATTCACCCAATCCATTCTTCCAGGCTCATAATTTTTATGCCAAGGCCAGGCAACTTCTCTTGGAAAAGGAGGCTGTTCAATTGTAACCTGGCACTGAGCATAACCAACGCGCGGAGTCCAGAAATCAGGAAAACAATAAGACCAGCTGATTTTATCCTGATAATTTACACTTTCACCGCCTGCACCAGAATCTCCCCCTTCAAAATCATCAAACTGGCCCATAAGAGGATTATTCGGCTTATAATCTCCAAGTTCAATTTTATTCTGCTTAATAAAAGCCTTCAAACAAAGTTCTGCAAATTCTTTTCCACCACGAATAGAAAAATACCAGAGCAAAAAACTGTAATCAAAATGCTTCCCATAAAAATCAAGCTTTAGAATGTCGTCTTTCATAGAAATTAAAAGCTCAAAATATCGGCGTTCAAAATCAATTTTTTTCATCACCGATTTCTGACTTTCGTAAACCTGTTTGAGCGCAGAAGACGGAAATACAAACATATTGGCCAAATATTTGCCTTCAGAAGGTTCCATAATAGTTCCGCGATTTTTAAGTTCTTTAATCCGGTCTTCTATGTAAACAGGGACCGCATCAATTTGGTCCGCAATCTCATTTACAGTTTTCTTTTCAAGACGACAGGCAATCACAATCTGCTGGGCAAGAAGTGAATCAAGCGCATACCAATTCAAAAATCCAGAATTTTTATAATCAAAACTCAATTTTGAAATTTTACGCTTTCTTTTACCATCCGCCCGCGAACACACCCGCGCCCCCGCAAGTTCACCATGTTCACCTTTTTCATCCCCAATACAAACTTCTTTCTTTTCCATATCGGCTATCCTTTTTTCAAGATTTTTTCTTGCATCAAACAGCCGACCGGTCACAGTTCCAAAACTCAAACCAAGTGCCTTGGAAATCTGTTTTACAGACTGCCCCTGCAAATAGAAACGGATGATTATATCACGATGAATTGCCGCAAGCTTTGAAATTGCCTTATTCAGATTTTGAATTTCTTCGCTGCTTATCAGTTGGTCCAGAGTTTTATCCGAAGCAAAAAGAATCGTTTCTACATAATCAATTGGAAGGGCCTGATTCTGAAGCTTTTGAAAATGACGCACGATTTTGTTGTGTGCCATCTGCCAGTACCACGCGTAGAAATTTTCAATTTTGCGACCTTCACGAACATTCCGCAAGGCTTCAATTACAATTTCCTGCGTCAAATCCTGAGCAGCCTCTTTATTGCTCACGCGTTTATAACAATAAAGAAAGGTATTTTCCAAAAGCTCTTCACTTACAAAACTTTCCATTTTTCCATTCCAATTATATAGTGCAGAAAGTCTGATTTTTATTGGGGGAATTTACTATTTTTTCGCAAATTTTCTATTCAATGCCCAAAGTCCAAGCGCAAAAATCCAGGTAACAACAAGAAGAAGTGGAATTACAAACCAGATTGTATTAAGGCCTGCAAACAAAAATCCGTACCAGTCATAAGCGCCAAGAACTTTTCCGTTTTCAAGATGCAAAAGAACATTCGGGATATAAAAAAAGGCATACAAAACCATTGGAATTAGGCCTGTAAAACTGAGCGGGAACTTTGGATTTTCTGCTGGTTCAAAAAATATAAAAGAAATGATGCACACAAGCGGAGTCAAAAGATGCATAAAAAGATTTGAATTCTTGAAATAATCAAAATAAGTTGTGGTACTGCGCGGAGCAAGAAAAAAAACGGTAACCATCATTGTAAGAGTTACACCTGTAGTTGCGGCAAGTTTTAAAATATAAAGCGGCACAGGAAGTTCAGTCTTTTTTTGAGGACAGCATAATTTGTAAATTACAAATACAAGAGAAATAAGGCCTGCAAATACGTTTGAATCCACAGTAAAATATTTAAATGCCTTAAAATTTCTGGAAGATAAAACTTTTATATCCCCCATAAAATGAAATCCAATAATCATTGCGATGGTTGCAAATAAAGTAAAAATAAAGATGATACAATTCAAAACAACTGCAACTTTTTCGCGTTTTCTTAAGTTTGCCATTTTAGCCTCCAAATTTCAAACTTATTATGCCAGATTTGTACCGCTTTTTACAGCAAAAAACTCTTTATAATATGTATTAATCCTTATTTCGTTTCATTTCTGCAGGACATTTATGCGGCATTCCAGGTCCATACTGACAGCGAGGACAGTTAAAACATTTTACAAACCCGACATTTTCGTCCGCTGATTTTCCATCTGAATTTTTACTTTCCGCAATTACTGCTTCACAAAATGCCGGATCCGCAAGAACTGCACGTCCCAAATCCACTGTATCTACCAAATCATTTTCAATCAGATAATTTGCAAGACCTGGCTCTAAAATTCCATTTATACAAGAAACAGGAACGCGCCCCTTAAAATGCTCGTGAAACCTTACACCAAGTTTGCAGATTAAATTGTAAGGTTCGCCTTCATCTTTTAAAGTCGGATCTTTCCATTCTTCAATTCCAGTCGAAACCTGAAGGTAATTACATCCCGCTTTCACGTATTCTTCTGCAATATTGATGGCACTTGCGATATCTGGTTCAATTCC
>JAILCM010000043.1 GCA_024680155.1 Treponema sp. | reverse complement strand
AATAAGCTTACTTTGGAAAAAGATGCTTTTGCAGGATGTTATAAATTGCGAATTGTATATCTTGAATGTAAAGATTTGACCTTTAGGAAGAATGCATTTTCTAATTCTCCCGAACTGACTGTTTTTGGGCAGAAAAAATATTTTACTTCAACAAATCCTCAAGAAGAATCAATTAACTTAGAGGATTATTGTAAGGCAAACAACATACAATTCACCGAGGTATAGTAATGGCAAAATTGTCAGCTCTTGAACGAAAAGGTATTGGTGAAGTAAACGGAAGAGTCCAGACAAGACCTGTAATGATTGAATCGAGGGGATCTGCAAAAGATAAAAGGCTTTGCCCTATATGGCGTGGAATCACTTGCCTTGCAGATTTTTTTGCTCTCTTAAAAGAAGTTCATGACGAAAAAGAAAAACAAAATACTCAAAATGATAACTGGAGCGGTACTCAATTTTTCTACAGGGGCCAAAATAAAGTAGACTTTATGTTTACTCCTTCGATGATACGTGCAAAAGGGGATTTGGAAAGAGAGCACCTTGTCTTTCGCGAATTTCACAGACGATTTTTTATGCAGTTAGATGAATGTAAAACTGCAATGGAAGAAGAAACTTTTTTGCAGCATTTTGGAGCTGGTTCACGAATTCTAGATTTGATGGAAAATCCTCTGGTCGCCTTATGGGCTGGATGTTATGGTGAAAAAGACGAGAATAAAGATAAATACGGTGAAGTAAGCATTTGGTGTGTAGATAACAATACAGACAAATTAAAAAGTTATGATAGTTCAACTGTTTCTGTGCTTGCAAACATTGCAAAAATGGAGTCGACATTTTTATTAGGAAAACTTGAACAGGAATACCTGAAAGAAAATCCTACTGCTTTAACGGATTATATTTTTATAAAAGACGTTTTGCGTAGGAGTGTAGTTGTACGTCCTAAACCAAATAACATTAGAATCTATAATCAGCAGGGAAGTTTTGCTGTGGTCAATCTTACTCGTCTTATAGAAAAAGAGGATAATGGCAGAAGTTTTTATAGCAAATTTGGTGTTTCATTGGAGAAGTTTTCAGATTATATTTTGAATGCCGAAGTAATAAATAAAGGAAGAAGTTTTGAATATACCCATCCAAACGTCAGTTCTCTCAGAAAAAATTATCATACTTTGCGTGGAGCAGATTTTTCTGAACTGACATCCTGGGATTTGCAATTTGAAAAAATCGTTCCAGAAGAATCCGATTTTATAGATTCATACGGCTTATACGAATATCTTTATAATTCTGCAAAAAATAGAGATCAAATAGCTCCTGTTTATGCAATAATCCCACCTGAATGCAAGTCAGATATTTTAAAAGAGCTTAAATACATGAATATTACAAAAGCTTTTATTTACCCAGAAATGCAAAACATTGCAGCGGAATTAAAAAACGAATATTGCAAAAAAGAAAAATAGAATAGAATAATAAAAAATAGATTTTTCGTTGTTTTCTCACTTTAAAATTGAGAAAACAACGAAAAATGTTTGTGTTTTTCGTTGTTTTCTTATATAATTCAATTATGAAAGATGAGTTGTTCATTGGACGCAAAAATGAAATGCGGCAGTTGCAGAATTGTGTTGAATCAAAGCAATCTCAGCTTGTAATAGTTTATGGCCGCAGACGTGTGGGAAAAAGTTTTTTAATAAATCAGTTTTTTGATGAAAATTTTGATTTTAAGCTTGTTGGAGACCTTAAACTTGATAAAGAAGGTCAGTTGTTAAATTTTTATAATGAACTCAAACGAAAATCACAAAAAGAAATAGAAATTCCAAAGGATTGGCGAGATGCTTTTTGGCAACTTCGAGATTATCTAGATGCCTTTAAGGATGAAAAAAAGCATGTTGTCTTTTTTGACGAAATGCCTTGGTTAGACAATCAAAAATCAGATTTTTTGCCAGCCTTTGAATATTTCTGGAATAGTTTTGGTGCTTCAAAGAATAACCTTATGTTTATTGTTTGTGGTTCTGCAACATCGTGGCTTGTAGAGAACATTGATCATAACAAGGGTGGTCTTTTTAACCGTCAGAACCTTCGTTTGTATCTGGAACCTTTTACTTTGCAAGAAACAGAAGAGTTCTTAATCAAAAAAAAGAACATAAACTGGAGTCGCTATGATATTTGCGAATGTTATATGATACTTGGTGGTATTCCGTATTATCTTGATTTGCTTGATAGGAACTTTACTTGTAGTCAGAACATAGATAATCTGTTTTTTAAGAAGCACGCTGTTTTGTGGGATGAATTCAATCATTTGTACCATACGCTTTTTCGTAAGGCAGAAAACTATATTAAAGTAGTTGAAGCTGTTTCAACAAAAAGAATAGGGCTTTCGCGAAAAGAAATTATAGAAAAAACAAAACTTCGAGATAATTCTGATGTAACAAAAATTCTACAAAATCTGACGGATTCAGGTTTCTTACGTGCTTATTCTTTCTTTGGTAAGAAAAAGCAGGGAACTTTATTTCAGATTGCAGACTATTTTACAATGTTTTATTTGAAATTTGTAAAAGGAAGCTATGGCAAAGATGAGGATTTTTGGGCTCATAATCTGGAAAGTCCTGCAAGAAGAGCCTGGTGTGGCTTTACTTTTGAACAGGTTTGTAAAGATCATATTAAGCAGATAAAACATAAATTAAGTATTGCGGGTGTTTATTCGGAGCAATCAGCATGGTTTACAAATGCGGATGATATTCATGATGGCGCTCAAATTGACTTGCTTATAGACCGACGAGACCGCATAATCGATGTGTGTGAAATCAAGTTCTCTGAAAAACCGTTTGTAATTAATAAGGATTATGACTTGGAACTCAGAGACAAAATAGGAATATTTAAATCTGTAACAAAAACTACAAAAGCTGTTCAACTGGTTATGATTACAACTTTTGGTGTACAGCAGAATATGTATTCAAGCCTGGTTCAAGGGCAAGTTATTATTGATGATTTATTTAAGGATTATTAGTTTCTATTTTTCCCCAAACAAAACTCTCTCTTGACCTTCTAAATCTAGGAAAACTTTTGAATTACGGAAGCCTGCACGGTAAGAAAGATTTTCTGCGCCTTTCATGTTGTATTCGCCTGTTTCCATTAAGAAAAAGCCTTGCGGAGTAGTGTGCTCTGCAATTTGAGGCATTAAGTTTCTTATTATTTCAAGTCCGTCGTCGGTGTCGGATTTGTCG
>JAILCM010000289.1 GCA_024680155.1 Treponema sp. | reverse complement strand
AACAACAACAGCGTTTAAGTTTTCTTTCTTTGCTTCTTCAATAAAGCGTTCTACATCAGCCTTGCGAACAACTACAGCCATACGTTCCTGGCTTTCTGAAATTGCAAGTTCTGTACCGTTCAAACCTTCGTACTTCTTTGGAACTGCATCAAGGTTGATGTCCAATCCAGGAGCCAATTCACCAACGGCAACTGAAACACCACCTGCACCAAAGTCGTTACAGCGGCGAATCATAAGACTAACTTCTTTATTGCGGAAGAGGCGCTGAATCTTTCTTTCTTCTACTGCGTTACCCTTCTGAACTTCGGCAGCGGCAGTTGTAACAGATTTTACAGTGTGAACTTTTGAAGAACCTGTTGCACCACCAATACCGTCACGGCCAGTTCCACCACCAAGAAGAATGATGATGTCGCCTGGTTCTGGGCGTTCGCGGATAACTGTATCTACAGGAGCGGCAGCAATTACAGCTCCAAGCTCCATACGTTTTGCGGCATATCCCGGATGATAGATTTCTTCTACCTGACCAGTTGTAAGACCAATCTGGTTACCGTAGCTTGAGAATCCCTGAGCAGCTTCGCGGCAGAGTTTAATCTGTGGAAGTTTGCCCTTCATTGTAGCGTTGAGCGGAACAGTTGGGTCAGCAGCACCAGTAATACGCATTGACTGGTAAACCCATGAACGGCCAGAAAGAGGGTCACGGATAGCACCACCAAGACAAGTTGCGGCACCACCAAAAGGTTCAATTTCTGTAGGATGATTATGAGTTTCGTTTTTGAACATCATAAGCCAGCGTTCTGTAGCTTTTGGATCGTCATCTGCCAATGGCTTACCATTTTCGTCAGCTGTGTAATGTACGTCTATATAAACCGAGCAGGCATTGTTTTCTTCAGAAACTTCCATATCTTCAAGCTTTCCGTGCTTTTTAAGATACTTCATTCCGATTACTGCCATATCCATAAGGCAGACCGGCTTGTCGGTGCGGCCGGCATACATTTCTGTACGCATAGCCTGATAGTTTTCAAGGGATTTTTTGAAGAGAGGCGCATAAGGACCATCTTCAATTTTAATATCTTTAAGTTCTGTTAAGAATGTTGTATGACGGCAGTGGTCAGACCAGTAAGTGTCCAGTACGCGGATTTCTGTTTTAACAGGGTCGCGGCCTTCGCCCTTAAAATAATCCTGAAGGAAAACGATATCAGCATGATCCATAGCAAGGCCCATCTTGTTGCGGTATGCTTCAATCTCTTCATCATTCATCTTGATAAAGCCTTCTACGACAGGAATATCTGCAGGCTCTTCTGAGTGCATTTTTAATGTTTGTGGTTTTGTATCATCTGTAAGACGAGAATCAACAGGATTTATAAGATAACTCTGGATTTTTTTAATTTCTTCATCGCTTACATCGCCTTCCAAAAGAACGATTTTTGCACAGCGAACGACTGGAGCTTCGGTAAGAGTTTTTACACCTTTAAGACCAGCACGGAGCAAAGAAAGACACTGCTCTGCACTATCTGCACGCTGATCATACTGTCCTGGTAAAAATTCCCAAATGATTTCGCGTCCTGTATGTTCAGGTAAATTTTCAGTAAATACAAAATCGCTCTGTGGTTCAGAGAAAATGCGTGTTGCAGCAATTTTTGCAACTTCATCACTTACATTTTCAATATCATAGCGGTTAAAATAACGAACTGCCTTTACGCTTGCAATTCCCAAAAAACTGTTGATTTCTGACAAATAACGTTTTGCCTCGTTTTCAAAGCCGGGGCGACGCTCTACATATAAACGATACATAAAGCGATTATATCAGAAAATTAAATCTTAGAGAATACATCATTGAAAGCGCCTTCTTCATAAAGTTCCATAAATTTATTTACAACTTTAGGATCCAGCTGAGTGCCCGCGCAGTTTTTAATTTCGTTTATAATAAAATCTTCAGGAAGCTTTTTACGGTAAGGACGTGTTGAACTCATAGCATCAAAGGTATCTGCAACCGCAATAATACGGGCAACCCAAGGAATATTTTCGCCGGAAAGCCCATCAGGATAGCCCTTTCCGTCAAAACGTTCATGATGATGATGAGCACCCGCCGCCAAATCCTCTTGAATCTGAACATCCTTTAAAATCATATAACCTCGCTCGGCATGACTTTTCATAATTGCAAATTCTTCATCATCAAGTCTGCCAGGTTTTTGTAAAATTGCATCAGGAATTCCAATTTTTCCAATATCATGAAGCAGCGCAATATTATAAAATTTTTCTACAGTCTGTTCGTCTTCGCCCAATTTTTGAGCAAGCATTCTTGTATATTTTGCAACACGGTTTGAATGACCATTTGTATAAGTATCTTTACCATCAACACAGTTTGCAAACGCTCCGATTATGGCTTTATTAAGAATGCGTTCCTGTTCAGTTTTTTCATCAGCCTTTTTAATGCGCATTTTGATTGTAATGTGAACCACAACGGAAACAATGCAAATTGCAATCACAGCAGAAAGAATCCAGAACCAGATTTGCTGCCAAAGATAAGACTTTTTAATAATTGTAACAGAAGTTGGAGAACTTACAGCACCATCACTATTTTGAGCCATTACCAAAAATTGATAAGTTCCAGGTCTAAGGTTTGTATAAGAAACAAGCCGCAAATTAGACCACGGTGAATAATTATCTTCAAAGCCATCCATTTTATAGCAGAACTGAATGGTCTCCGAAGAAATAAAGCTTAAAGCCGTAAATTTTAAACTTAAACGTTTGGTTGCAGGAGAAATTACAATCGGTTTTCCATCGTAATTAAAAGTTTTATCATCTTCGATAATTTCCTGAATTTCAATTTGAGGCGGATTTGTATTGTTACCGGATTTTGACGGATCATAAATTGCAAAACCATCTACCAAAGTAAACCAGATTCGTCCCAAAGAATCTTTTGCCGAAAGCGAAGTTGAGGTTACACCACTCGTAGTAAGTCCATCCGAAGCCCCGTAATATTTTACAGAAATTTTATCGCGAACTCCTGCTGCAACCTCTTCCATTTCTACAAGCGAAGCAGAAAAAACGCCCTTATTTGTAGTCATCCATACAGTTTGTGTGTAATCGCAAATCATCTGGAAAACACTGTCGGTTCCAATTCCATTACGCGAAGTAAAGTTTACAAAGGAATCACTTTCTTCTATATATTTTGAAAGGCCGGTTCCAGTTCCAATCCAAATGCTGTTATTATTTTCAAGGATTTTAAAAATTACGTTTCCAGCAAGCCCGCCTTCATCTGTAGAATAATGCTTGATGATTTTTTCATCTTTAAGAACATACACTCCACCGCCGTTTGTTCCAACCCAAACCTGACCTTTTTTATCTTCAAAAAGCCACATTATATAATGATTAGAAAAACCGTAAGCGCGGGTAAGAGTTGCAATGCTTCCATCCTTGTGAATAATATTCAAGCCCTGAGTTGTTCCAACATAATAGTCCCCTGAAGAAGTTTTTGTTGCAATACGGCACTTTATAGAAGCAATTCCATCTTTTACAGTCCAAATTATTATAGAATTATCTGGTTTTACACAAATTTGCGGCATTTCGGAATATGATGAAATAAGGATTTCGTTATCTTTTGTCATTTCAACATGACGCACCCTAAAACCTTTGCAAAATTTTGTGATTTCGTTTTCTACAAACTGATTATCTTTATAGCAAAAAACGCCTCTGTCGGTTCCAAGCCAGGTAAGCCCGCGCATTTTATCTTCGCAGATTGCATTTACAGTTGAATCCATATGAACCATAGAGAATTTTGCCTTACTCATTTTTTGCAATCCGCCACGGTCCAGTCCAAGCCAGATATTTCCTTCCCTATCCTCAAGAATTTTACAAACAAGATCATCGGCAAGCCCATTATTCTTATCAAAATAGGAATAAAGACCATCATGAATTACAGTAATTCCAGAATCAAAACCAAACCAAAAGTTTCCTGAATTATCCTGAATAATTGAATTTATTGCAGTTTCTCTATGCTCGCCATGGCCAACATCATAAACATTTTCTTCCGAATTATTTAATCTAACAGCATAACAAGGATCTACACTAAACCAAAAAGCCCCGGTATTATCCTGAATAACTTCGCGCACAGCAGGATTTTTAAATTTTGTAATACCCGTAAAACGTTCAAGTTTGTGCTCTGAATAAACGAACAAATCATTTTCAAGACCAGTTGTAATCCAGATTCTTCCGCCTGTATCACAATAAACCTTAGAAACAAGAAGATTTTCCTGCCCAAGTTCTTTTAAGCCGTTTGGAAATTCAATAGTTCCGTCGGGTTTTATATAACAAACCCCGCAGGCAGTTCCAATCCACATATTTTTTTCGTGATCCTGACAGATTGAATTAACCTTATTGTTTGGAAGTCCAGTTTCCATAGTATATTTTTTAAGGCTTCCATCCAAAGCAAGACGTGTAACACCTTCGTCATTGTGACCAATCCAGAGATTACCTTCATCATCTTCATAAAGAGAACGTGTAGAAGCAAAATCGTATTTTTCGTTTACAGAACGGCTGTAAGTTACAAATTCAATGCCGTCAAAACGCACAAGGCCATCGTAAGTTCCAATCCAGATATAGCCTTTTTTATCCTGAAGAACCGTTGTAATTGTCATTCCAGGAAGACCATCTTCTGTAGTCCAATTTTTACTTACATAATCCGATAAAAAACTTTGATTGATTAATTTATTTGATAAAGGGGCAGTCTGTGCAAATAAAAATCCCAAAATGCACAGAAAAAACAGAATAGAAAAATTTTTTTTCATTAAAAAGCTCCAATTTCTCCTTCTTTATTATACCACTTTTAAGTAAATATAAATTAAAGAAGAAGAAATTTTGAGCTTAAATTTTAGATTTTTTAAAACTTATAAGTTCCAGTTGTGATTGTTCCGCCGTTATTGTAGATGTCAAAATTGATTGATTTTTTAGCAGCTGCAACTTCGCGGTAGAATTCCATTACATTTTTTACGCTCTTACCGTTTACGGCAGTAATTACATCACCATTCTGCAATCTAAGTGCTGCAGCTGGAGATTTTTCCTGAACACCAGAAACAACAACACCCTGAAGTTTTTTATCATCAAGTTTAAGCTGTTCCTTTGCATCGTCGGTAAGCGGGCTCGCAATAAATCCAGGCCAAAGCTTACTGTTCTGAATGTCAGAATCTTTTGCACGTTCTTCTATTTTAACGCTGATTTCCGGCTGTTTTTCGCCGCCACGAATTACAACAAATTTAGCTGTAGTTCCTGCTTCAAGATTTCCAACATCTCGAACAAGCTGATTTACAGACTTAAGAGTCTTTCCATTAAGTTCAATGATATAATCACCCGGTTTAATTCCACATTTATAGGCAGGTGAATTATTGAAAATTTCTGCAGCAAATGCACCAGATTTACCTTCAACACCAAGTTCCTTCTTAAAATCATCATTTATCTCAACCAAAGAAACACCAAGCCATCCATAAGCAACTTTTCCAGTCTTAATAAATGAATCGATTGTCTTTTTAATATTATTGATTGGAATTGCAAAACCAAGACCTACTGAACCGCCTGACTGAGATGCAATCCATGTATTAATTCCAATTACTTCGCCGTAAATATTTACAAGAGGACCACCAGAGTTTCCCTGATTGATTGCAGCATCTGTCTGAATATAATCACTGATTGAAGACATGTGGCTTTCTGAACGTCCAACAGCACTTACAATACCCTGAGTAACTGACTGACTGTAACCAAGTGGTGCACCAAAAGCCATACAAATATCGCCTGGCATTACGTTATCTGAATCTCCAAGAGAAGCAAC
>JAILCM010000286.1 GCA_024680155.1 Treponema sp. | reverse complement strand
AGTCGTCGTGGAATTTTTGAAACTTTGCCTTCGTTAACAAGCAGGTCGCACAAGTAAAAGTTAAAGCAGAAAACAATTGCGCTCGTCATAAAAAATACAAAAAAATTGGAAACGCGGACCATTATGTAACCGACTGTACTTGGATTTCCTGAATAAATGTAAGCCATCCGGTCAAAAAACAGCAAAAATGTTGCAATAACTTCCATACCAATTAAAATCCATTTACGTTTTTTGGAAAGAAATTTTGTAAGCAGCAGCATAACCGTCATTACTGCACAGATTGCACAAAGGCAGAGCATAATATTCATCTGATGATCTCTAATAAAATTAAACATTCTGCGCTCCTTGTGAACTTTCTTTTTCTTGTTCAGGCTGCTCATTTAATTTTGCCAATTTTTCTATAAATGCCCTGTATTCATCCAAAAGATTTTGGGTATTTGCGGCAATAAAAAGTTTGTCGTCATGTTTAAAGGCATTTTCAATTTTAGAGCACAATTCGTAAAGTTTTGGCGCTCCAATTATTCTTGCTGAATTTCCTATAATTCCATTTCTTACGCGGTAAACCTTAAAATCATCTTTTTTGTACGCTTTTTCTACAATTTCTGCGTTTTGTTCAATTGTATCTATAAAAAGCTTTATTCCAAACAAATAATTTCCAATTCCGTTTGAATTTTTAATTCCTTCTTCAACAGAAAGTCCCGGAACTGTATAAAGCCATTTTAAATTTTGCGGAATTTCTTTTAAGTCTTCAATAATTGTGTTTTTATCTGGAATTTCCATCATTTCTTTTGGAAGATGAAGCATAATTGTTCTTTCAAAAAGTCCGCAGTCAATTGGAAGTGGCAAAGTACCGTTGAATCCTTTTTGTTTGTAAAAAGCTTCGTTTGCAGAGGCATTTTCTGTAATAATATAAACTGGAAGTTTTGAATCAATTTGACGGATATTTGTAACAAGTTCTTCGATTATCTCATCATCATTTTCAAAAAGCATCTGGTCAATAAAAGCAACATTAAAAGAACTTTCGCGAATTTTATCTATAAATTCCTGACGACTGTTTGCTCTAGTTACAAAAACTTTGGTTGCTTTTAACAAAGAATCCAAAAGATTTAAATTTACAAGATTTTCGCTGGCAACAAGAACATCTGCATCTGGAGCAATGAATTGTGGTGTGTAAGGTCCACGTGCAGTAATATTATTCTGTTCAATAAATTCGCCCATTGGAGTTTGATTTTTAATTTTTTGTGTAAGCGTGAAAATAAATTCAGACCCTTTTCCTTCTTCACTCTGGCAAACCAAAACTCCACCCATAAGTTCCGCAAATCTTCGGGAAATATCAAGTCCAAGTCCAGTTTTTAAATGGAAATCTTTAGATTGTTTTTCAAAAGCACCGTATGCGTCAAAGATTGTTTCAATTTGTTCAGGCGTCATTCCGTTTCCAGTGTCTTTTACAATAATACAAATATCACAAACATCATTTGTACGGCTTTCCATGGAAATTCGTAAATCAAATCCGCCTTGTTCTGTATATTTTACTGCATTTGAAAGAAGATTAAGCAAAATTTGACGGATTTTTCCAATATCACCATAAAGACGACGCGGAATCATCTGATCAATTGAAACTGTAAATTTTAAATCTTTTTCTATACTTTTCTGTCGGATTGGAATAATGATTGAACGCAAAATTTCTGGAACATCGTATTCGGTTTCTACAAGTTCAAGTTTTCCAGATTCTATTTTTGTCATTTCCAAAAGGTCGTTAATAAGATTTATCAACGATTCCGAAGCAGTGTGAATATTCATTCCGTAATTTATAATAGAAAGAAAATATGAACTTGGAACATCTTTTGCTTCTTCTCGCAAAATCATTTCGTCCATACACATAATTGTGTTAATTGGAGTAAGAATTTCCTGCGACATATTTGAAAGGAAGCGTGATTTTGTTTGGTTCGCGCGTTCAGCTTCTTCTTTTGCCTGCTGAATTTGTCTGTACTGCTTGCTGATTACTGTAGACTTCATAACTCGCCAGACAATAAAACCTACAATCATTATCAAAAGAGAAATACAAATTAACCTTATTACCAAAAGTTCTGTAAAACGCGGCTTTTTTACAATTTCAAACGTATTATCAAGAAGAACCTGATTTTTGTTGTGATTTAAAATCTGAATATGTAATTTGTAATTTCCATAAGGAAGTTCCGTATATTCCAAAGATTGCAGTTCATTTCTGCTTACTGTAATTCCATCGTCTTTTGCACCTTCAAGGAAAAAGTGAACAATTGGATTTGTCATTGTGTAATCCATTACCGAAGCACTAAGTTTTATTCGCTTGTTGGTAGAAGGAAGAACATAAATTCCGTTTTCATTTGGCAGGATTTTTTGATTTCCACTGTAAATTGAATTTAAATTTGCTTTAATCTGTGTGTTTTGTTCAAAATAATGATTGATGTTTACGCTTGTAACACCTTCGCGGCAACAAATATATAGATTTCCGTTTTCATCTAAGGCACTAAAAGAATTTGCCCTGATTGCACTTGGAAGTCCATTTGCAACTGTGTACAAATTGTAATCCGAAACGTTATTTAAAAGAAGGTCGTACGCTTTGACGGTATAAATGCCGCACGAAGAAAAAACCCAAAATTCATCATCGCTATTAAGATAAAGGTCGTAGTTATTGTTATATGGGAAAGAACTTACATTTAAAATTCTTCCATATTTCATATATTGCAGCGAGTTTGAAGTTATAATCCAAAGTGCACTGTGTTTTTTGTCATATTTTAAGCGCATTACAACATCACTGGTAAGGCCATTATCGCGGTTAAGATGTTCAACACCAGAATTTGAAATTACGTAAATTCCATCACCATCGCTTCCGGCATAGATTTTTCCATCTTCATCTTCTTCTACAGTAAGAATTACTTTATTTTTTATTCCTTCTTCAGTTCCGTAGGTTTTTACAATCTGCTGATTTTTTATTATAACAAGTCCGCTTTGTGTTCCGCACAGAATTGAATTATCTTTTGCAACTGTAACGTTTCTTACTGCATTTGTTGGCATTCCGTTATTTGTAGTGAAAGTTGTAAATTTTCCTTCGGAATTATTTGAAGTATCGGGCGTGTAACAAATAAGGCCTTTATCGTTATTGAAAACTGCAATCCAGATGTTACCGCTTTTATCTTTTTCTATACATCTTATTCGCGAATCTGCAATGTATTTTGTAAGTTCATTTTTAATTTCGTTGTTGCTTTTATCTAGAATGCAAAGTCCTTTTTCGGTACCAATGAACAAAAGTCCGTTGCTTAAGCAGGTTGAATTTACGGTTTGTTTTGGAAGTTTTGCTTCTTTTGTAAGATTTATAAAATTGTTGGCAACAATCTTCATTACACCTTGGGCAGAAGACGTACACCAAATATTCCCCTGGTAATCCGAAGTTATTGACCCAATTGAACTTGTCATTGGAAGATTTTGAACTATATTAATTTTATTGCTTTTATCAAGGTAACCAACCTGACTGGAAGAACAAACCCAAACTCTGTCGCATTCATAACTCATACATTGAACATTCTTTATTGGAGAAATGTCAATTTTTGTAAGTTGCGAACTTTTTTTACCAAAATCTCCGTAATAAATAACGCCGCTATCACAACATAAATAAACTTTTCCCGGAACGAACGGATCTGCCAAAATGGACGCAATTCTTTCCATTTCCAAGTCGGCACTTGTGTAAAATTCTTTTACAATTCCGTCTTGAATTGCAAAAACAATTCCGCTGTAAGTCTGGCCGTAAATTGTTCCATCTGAATCTGTTTCTAGTTTAGAAATTTCTTCTTCGTTTATGCGCGTGTCGTGCAAATGGTACAAAAGTCCGTTAGAATTAATGTATGCAAGCCCGGAAGTTGTTCCAATAAAAATGTTTCCGTATTTATCTTCTGCAAAACTTCTTATTGATGATGAAGAAAGTCCGTCTTTGTAAGTGTAATGTTTGTTTTTCTGGCCATCTATTAAAACAACGCCATTGTCATTGGTTCCAATCCAAAACCTACCTTTGCTGTCTTCAAAAATGGCACGACCACTTGTAAGTCCGGTTCCTACAGAAAGTCGTTCAAAAGTTGTACCGTCGTAACGGATAATTCCACTGTAACCGCCAATCCAAACGTAACCATCTTTAGAACATAAAATACAATTTGCATCGGAAGTAGGGAGTCCGTTCATTGCGTCGTAAATTGTACTTGTATAACCAACGTTTTTAATTTGTCTTGAAGCTGCATAACCGCCACCGCTATTTTGAGCAAACATTGTGTGGCCTAAACAAAATAATAAGGCAACAGAAAGAATATATTTTTTTGTACTAGTTAAAGCACGATTTTTTACTTTTATTTTTACTTTTAATGGTAAATCTTCTAAAGGCAAAACTTCCTCCCATTAAAGAACAACAGTTGTGTTATATTTTTTCAAAATCATCTTAACTTCCGAAATTGAATCCATAAAAACTTCTACACATTTTGGGTCAAATTGAGTTCCGCTTCCTTCCTGCAAAATTGCAAGAGATTTTTCCAGTGGAAATGCCGGTTTATAAACACGAGGTGAACAAAGAGCATCAAAAACATCTGCAACTGCCATAATTCGTGCAGAAAGAGGGATTACTTCTCCATGCAAACCTTCCGGGTAACCTTTTCCGTCCCAACGTTCGTGGTGGTAAGCGGCCATATTACGAGCTTCTTTTAAGTAGTTTTCGCCTTGAACAGAACTGATTGCTTTTTCTAGAATTTCTTTACCGGCTGTTGTATGATTTTTCATAATTGCAAATTCTTCGTCGGTAAGTTTGCCAGGTTTATTTAAAACCCCATCTGGAATATTGATTTTTCCAACATCATGAAGTGGGGCCGAACGAACAACATCAGACATAAATTTTGGAGTAATTTTTTGCGGATAATATCCTTTTTTCTTTAATCCTTCTACAATGATTTTTACATAAGCTGCAGTTTTTTGAATGTGGGCTCCCGTGTCAGAATCGCGGTTTTCTACCATATCTGCCATTGTAATAATCAAACCGTCCTGCATTTTTACAGTTGAATCCGAAAGTCTGCGAATATCACGAATCTGTTCTGTCTGGCTTAGCGTCATTCGGCAAATTGCGTCATACAATTTTTGAATTTCATCTCCAGTTTGAATATTAAGGGAACGGATTTGTTTTGCATTTTCTTCAAGTTTTTCCTGATTTTCAACTGAATCAGAAAAAATATCTACATAAGCGGCAATTGTACTAATTGGGTAAGAAAGATTATTTCCAATTGTCCAGATTGTATAAGAAATAATAACAAGGAAAAATCCTGCCATTACAAAAAAGACTTTTGCAATAAATGAGCCTATAAAGCTTTTAAGATAATCAAGCGAAACATCAGCTGCAACATAACAAACGGTACTTCCTTCATCATCATAAACCGGGTAAGTAACAGTAATGAGTTTTCCAAAAATAGATTTTGATTCTACTGGAGGAACTATTTTTCCAGAAAGTAAGTCGTCAATAAAAGGTTCAAGTTCTTTATCATACGGGAGCAATTCTCCAGGCTTCATTGCAACTTCTATACCTTCCGGGTCTTCTACATCAAAAATAAAACGGGCACCGTCAAGTTCCGTTTTGATTACGTAAAGATAAGTAACGGAAGATGTGGCCCAGGCATTTGTAAGAAAAGTCATGGTTTCGTTGTAGCCGGGAGCATCTTTCCCATATTTTATAAAGCCGTCAACTTTGTTAGGATCAATAAAATCAGCTGAAATTTTTACACAATTTAAAGCGATTTCTGTTTTTTCTTTTTTAGAATTATCAAAATAAAGTCGCAGTGCAATAAATCCTGTAACACAAACTAGAATTGTAGCTGCAATTATAAAAGTTGAAGTAATTCGTGTATGCAAAGGATGTTTTATATCATTATGACGATTACTTAAATATTGCTGTTCTGTGTCAGAAAGAATTTTATTGCTGAAACTATCTTCAAAAGAAGACAAGAATTTTTTTGGAATTACATGCAGTAAAATCATCATGATTATGCAAATAAAAGCTTTTTCCAAAAAATAAATAAGAAAAGTTGTAATACAAAATGATAAAAGATATGGTAAAGCAGTTACAGAAGCAAAAGCACGGGCATTTTGTGCAATAAGATTTGTTCCGTTTTCACCATAAATTGCAAATTGAGAAAAAGAAACCGAAAGAGAAGAAATAAGTGCAATTATCAGAGCATATAAAAATACATTTCCAATCTTTTTAAATGAATATTTTTTTACAAATGCAACTGTAATAATTCCTATAAGAGCATTAAAAAATGAAAGATAAATTGAAGGCTGGTAGAAAAGAGTACAGATGGCATTTGTTGCAACACCCGTACAAATTGCAGGAAAAAGATATCCAGTGATTGCCGCAACACCAATTGTTCCCAAAGTATCAAAATAAAGCGGAAGACCAACTTTATTCATTATAAAGGCAAGAAGAACATTTACAAAGATTCCGCAAATTGAAATGAGAAAACGCCTGAAACGGATACTTGTTTTTTTATGTTTTGACTGCAACTTTATACTATTCTTCATAAATTATAATAAATAATTATAGCACCAAGATTTGAATCCATAAAGAATATTTTTGGAAGTATAAAATTTGATTTTTAGATTTTACAAATTAACGAAACGCGCACACAAACTCACGCCAACTCACGAATCCAGAAGTTCGATTTTATTACGCAGAGCTTCCTTCATTACCGAAACAAGATTTTTCTGTCCTGAATAAAGACATGTATCGTGTTCGTCACCAGTTAGTTCGCCAGTTAAAACATAAGTTGAATCTGTAATCAGCCTTATTTGATTTTGTTCCACTTTTGTGTTGTAAATTGTTGCACCTTCAAGTTCGTAGCCGTCGGTCAAAATTACAATTTTTTTTCCGGCATCCACAAGTTCCATAAGTTCTTTGGCATAATTAAACACAAGGTCAGCCGAAGCCATTAAATAAAGCCGCAGTTTTGTTTCACGAATCATCTGCCCGATTTTATTACGGATATTTTTTGCACCTTGAATTGTAATGTAACCGGCAGAATTTTCAATTTTTGCAGGAGCATGTTTTTTTAAATATTCAGCTTTTGTTTGCAGCTCATTCAGCGTATTTTCTACAAAAGCATTCATTGCAACAGCAGTATATTTTGTGGATTCACCTTCTATTAAACAAGCCGCACCTTTTTCGGCAAGGCCTGCCAGCGAAGAATAGATATTTGAACGAGAAATTCCTGTTTCTTTAGAAAGTTCGTAGCCAGTCAAATCACCATGCTTTAAAAGTTCTAGGTAAATTGCCGCTTCCTGCCGAGTAAGCCCGAACGAAATAAGATTTTCAACAATCAAAGAATCCATCTATGTTATTCACCTTCACCATAAAAAAAAGGGATACCCAAATTATATCATTTAAGTATCCCCTTTATAAATATCTATTCTACAAAAATACCAAAAACTTACGGTCTTACAGTTGTTTTATAAGCAGTACCAAGTTTTCCGTCTGCAGTCTGAATCATTTCGAGCATTACAGCAGATTTAATTGGGTTGTGTTTTGCATCAAATGTAAGGTGACCAGTTACGTAGTCGCCGTTTGTTTTTTCAAGATTGTCGCGAACAGCAGCAATGTCATCAATTCCGCCAGCTTTTACAATAGCATCCTTGAGCATGTAAACTGAATCATAAGCAAGAGCAGCAAATGAAGTTGGTTCCTTGCCGAACTTAGCCTTGAAGTTTGTTACATATTTTACAACAGCGGCATCAGTTGAGTCTGCAGCATAGTGGTTAGAATAGAAACCGTTCAAAACTTCGCTCTGAGCGTTTTCTGTAAGTCCGTCCCATCCATCAGCACCAACGATCGGGCAATCAATTCCCTGTGCACGAAGCTGTTTTGCAATCAAAGCAACTGTAGCATAGTAATCTGGAAGATAAACTACATCAGGATTCTGATTCTTGATTTTTGTAATCTGAGCGTTGAAATCTTTTTCGCCAGTTGAGTAAGATTCTTTTGCAGCAACTTTTCCGCCTTTAGCAGTAAATTCTTTTTCGAAGTTTTCTGTAAGACCAACTGAATAGTCATTACCAATATCGTAAAGAATTGCAGCTTTTTTAGCACCAAGAGTTTCAGCAGAGAATTTTCCACCAACTGTTCCCTGGAATGGGTCAATAAAACAAGCGCGGAATACATAAGGAATTGTGTTTCCGTTATCATCAATTGTAATGTTTTCTGCAGTAGCGGCAGGAGCAATCTGAATTACTTTTGCAGCCTGGCTCTGACCTGTAATAGCTTTTGTACATCCAGAAGTCAAAGAACCAACAATTACTTTAACTTTGTCCTGAACTGTAAGTTTTTTGAATGCGTTTACAGTTTTTGCAGCATCACCTTCATCATCTTCAGAAATAAGAACGATTTTCTTTCCGTTAATTCCACCGGCAGCGTTAATTTCTTCTACAGCAAGTTCAGCACCATATTTTGCTTCTGTACCGTAAACAGCAACTGCACCAGAAAGAGGTCCGATGAATCCAACTTTAATTGTGTCGTCAGCTTTGTTTGAACAACCAGCCATTGCAAAAACAGCCAATCCAGCCAAAGCTCCAAAAACAACATTAGACTTTTTCATAATATCCTCCAAAAATCTTTAGTGTTATTTAATAACTTAAAATATACTGAATTTTTCTAGGCGTGTAAATAATTAGCTAAAATTAGATAAAATTCGCTTTAGTAAAGAATTCTTCAATTTGTGCCGATACTACAACGTGGAGATTTATACTATGAACCATAAAAAACAACTTTTTTCTTCTATATTAATTGCTTTTGGAATTCTCTTTTTTTCATGCGGATTAAAAATCAACGTTGATGAAGAAGTTACTTTGGTAACACGCCCCGATGTAAAAGAACACGATTTAAAAGGATTCACACTTTCAACAAAACTTTACACCGATAACACAGAATTTATTAATATTTTCCGTAGAACCGTTACAATTTCCCAGGCAAACAAAAAAACTTATGGTGATGTAATTCTAATTGGTACACTTTTTCCACAAAATATAAACAGCGCAAATAAAACTTACAGTTTTGATGATGTTGCGGTAGAAAACGAAATAAATTACCAGTATAAAATGAGCTATTACGATTCAAAAACCAAAGAATTTACATATTCTGCATGGTCTGATTCTTTTTCTTTGCCAGCAGATTCTACAAAAGGTCAGGACAGTTCAGAAATTTCTTTAATCTACAAGTTTGATGACAATGCTTTCTTTGTTTACAATGATGAAAGTAAATCTATTCTATTGATGAAAGCAAGTTCGAGTGAAAATTCAGGCAATCAAAATGGCAATTCTGAAGAAAACGAAAATTCTGGCAGTGAAGAAAACTCCGATAACGACGAAAATTCCAGTTCAGAAAATCCTATAAATGAAAATGACCTTCCTGGCGAAAACACAACTTCATCACAAAATGAATTAATTCTTGCTGTACCAGCGGCATTATATGGAATAGAACCTGTACCTGCTCTTCTTTTTAAGAAAGAAGGAACTTCGGAACAAATTGCCGTAAAACTTTCCGGAACCGATAAAACTTTTGAAAACGAAATTCATCTTATAAGCTACCTGCCTGATACCTGGTGGAAAACTCAACTTATTTTTTGCGGCGTAGTCGGCTATCAGGAAAAAAGAATTGACGACAAACTTCAATATATACATTGGACAGAACCAAATACTACGCTCAAAATTAAAAAGCCCGTCACAAGCGAAACCGGAACCACCTACGCCGATGAACCGACCTTCTCCGTAGACACCAGCGCCTCCGGCTCCTCTTTCGACTTTACATTACCAAAATAAGATGAATGCAAACAAAGTATGCATGTCTAGCAGTTTTGCTTGCAAAACTGCAAACGTGCCCAGTTTAAACTTACATTGAAGAATGCCTTTACGGGGCACGTTATTGACAATTGAACAAATTTTGCAAAAGTGTTAAGTTCAATTCATGAATACTCTTGTTGCATTGTGCGCAGTTGGCTGCGAAAAAATTCTTGGTAACGAAATCAAACATCTTGGCTATAAGCTTGTTTCTAATGCGCCGGGACGCGTTTCTTTTTTGGGTGATGATGATGCCCTTTTCCGCGCAAATTTGTGCCTTAGAACTGCAGACCGCGTTTACCTCCAGCTTGCACAATATTCTGCCTATGATTTTGACGAACTTTACGAGGGAGCCTATTCCATCAATTGGCAGGACTTTTTAAAAAAAGATAGCAGAATTATTGTAGATAAAGTGCGTACTTACAAATCAAAACTTAATTCCGAACATTCTGTGCAAAAAATGGTTCACAAGGCAATTTATTCAAAACTTGGGGATGTTTGGCACATGCAGACTCTTCCAGAAACCGGTGAACAAAGCGATATCCGCATTTACGTGGATGAAAATCAGGCTCTTATTCTTCTTGATTTGTCTGGCCTACCTTTGCACAAACGTGGTTACCGTACCGACGGAGGAATTGCACCTTTGCGCGAAACTACAGCGGCAGCCCTTTTGCAGGAAATGATGTGGCGACGAAAAACTCCTTTGCATGATCCTTTCTGCGGTTCTGGAACAATTGCAATTGAAGCAACTTTATACGCTTTTGATGTAGCACCTGGTTTTGGCCGACGTTTTGCTTTGGAAAATCTTCCTATTTATAACAAGAAGCGTGCAGAAGAAATCCGCGCGCAGGAAGCAGAAAAAATCCGTACGGACGTTGAAGTTAGAATTACCGGTTCTGATATTGATGCCGCAGCCGTTGAAAGAGCACGTAAAAATGCTGAGTACGCTTGTGTTATGGCGGGACGGGCACTTAAATCAATTGGAAAAAGCGCACACATCCAGAGGCCAGATTTTATTCAGTCTGATTTTGCTGATTTGGAAGCTCCATACGAAACAGGACTTTTACTTTGTAATCCGCCTTATGGAGAACGATTGGGAGACGCAGAACAGGCAGCTGAACTTTACCAGAAAATGGGTTCTTTGTGGACAGATTTTCCAGACTGGGATTTGGGTGTAATTACAAGCGCAGAAGGATTTGAAGAAAACTTTGGTCACAAAACCGGCCATACTAAAAAAATCAAATCTGGAAACTTGGATACAGTTTTTTATATTTACAACCGCGCCCCAAAAAAGGCATAAAAACTGACTCCCCCCGACAACGTTAAATGAGGAAAAAAAAATGGCAATACTTGTTGAACACGATAAAAGAAAGCAGGAAATCTTGGAAAAGGCCCTCGATGTTTTTATAAACGAAGGCTACGAGGATGTTACTTTCCAAAAAATTGCCGACCGTTGTGGAATTACACGCACTACCCTCTACATTTATTTTAACAACAAGCGCGAAATCTTCCTTTGGAGTATTAAACAGCTGCTTTTTGGAATTGAAAACGAAGTAAACCTTATTCAAAATGATAAAACGCTTACTTCGGAAGAGACTTTGCGAAAAATCTGCCACAAAATTATAGACCACTGCAACGAAAACACAAAGCTTTTCAACGTTCTTCTTACATATTTTATGCAGCTTAAAAAAACAGGCCAGAACCCACGCGACAGAATCCGCCGCCGAGTTGTAAAACTTCGTCATCTTTTAACTTCAATCTTATTGTGCGGAATTCAAGCCGGCGAGTTCAAAGATAAAAATGTTCACGACATGAACGAGCTTTTGTACGGAATTTTCGAAGCCGCAATTTTTAGGCTCACAGTTTTGAATCAGGATGATAACACAGAAGCCTACAAACTGATTGATTTGGCTATTGATGGATTCTTGGCGTAAATCTCAAATTTTCTAATAAATCTCATTTAATTTTCAAATATGTAATACAAATCCCCTATGATATAATAATTTTAACAGAATTGTTTTTTCATTAGGAGGAATTAAAATGAAAAAAATCGTATTGGCTTTGGCTAGTGTAGCTTTAGTTTTTGGAATGGTTTCTTGTGCGTCAAAACAGGCAGAAGATGAAGCAGATTTCAGCATGTTTGTTGATGAAGATGAAGGCCCAACTTGGGAAGCAACAGGCGAAAAACTTACAAATGACGCTTGCAACACTTTGGCAGCAGACACTGGCGTTGGTGTAACAATTGTTGTCGATAAAGATATTTCTAAGGGTGGAAAAGATCTTCAGGGTGCAGAAGTTGAAATTGTTACTTACCTTGGCGAAAAATGTCTTAAAGTAACTCCAAACTTCAATCCAGAAATTCGTATTGCTTTTGTTTTTGATAAGCCAATCACTACAGAAAAATTCAAGGGAATTAAATTTGCATGTGCTGGTGAAGACGGCGGTGCTGGAACTTATAACTGCGGTTTGATGTATGCTAAAGGTGACGGTGGAGCAGAATTCCCAATGTCTTTCTATATGACTGATATTTCTACTACAGAATGGATTGAATGTAACGCTAACTTAGTAACTGATGAACAGTGGGGTAACCGCTACGCTCCAGATAAAGAAGTTCAGGCAATTCAGTTCTGGTCTGGAGCAAAAGGACCTCTCTTTATTAAGGGACTTTCTTTTGTAAAATAAAATAAATCTTACACAAGGGCTTTTCTTTTTGGAAGGCCCTTTTTTATTGTCTAAAATCACGTCTTTTTCACAAAAAAAATGTCGATAATTAATATATGTACATAAGAAAACATTTTTGGATTTCTATTTCATTCTTTTTTACCATTCTTTCAATTTTTCTTAATTCATGTGCTTCATCAAAAAATAATCAATCAGAAACACTTTCCGAACCAATTATTGAAGAATTTCATCTTAACCACGAATACGAATTACGCCAGCCAGAAGGGGAACTAGCATCTTTTAAGGAAACATGGGGTTATGTTTCGCAATATTATTTAAAAGAATATAGTCCGGATTTTCCACTTACCGATGTTTGTCTTTTTGCTGCCGATGTTAATTGTTACGGGGAAATTGTCGACGCTCCTGTTCGTTCAAAAATCAATGTACCGGAAGGAACGCGTGTTCATTTTACAATGATTTGCGATGGAAAAACCTTAACCCACATGGTAATTGCTCCAGAATTTGGCCAGCGAGATAGAATTATTTCGGAAATTGTCAAACTTGCCGCAGATTTTGACGGGATTCAACTTGATTATGAACTAATTCCTCAACGCGACAAAGATTTATATTTTGATTTTGTAAAATTGCTTCGACGGGAGATGGATAAAAAAAATCCGGGACAAATGCTTTCGGTTTGTGTTCCCGCCCGTGTAAAGATTTCTGAAAATGATATTTTTTCTTACAAAAATTTAGCTCAGATTTGCGACCGCATTTTTGTTATGTCTTATGATGAACATTGGTCTACAAGTAAACCAGGTGCAATTGCTTCTGTAAACTGGAGCCGTCAAATCTGCGATTTTGCCCAATCACAAATTCCACCCGAAAAACTTATTATGGGAGTTCCTTTTTACGGACGTTCATGGAGCAATAAAAATCCAGCCGGAGCATGGTATTTTAACCGAGTTCAAAAAATTCTGCAGGAAAATCAAATTAAAAAAATTGAATACGAAGACGACATTCCAACTTTTGAACACACCGAAGAAGTAAAAGTTAAAACATATTTTAACGATGCCTATTCCGCTCACAAACTTTGCCA
>JAILCM010000198.1 GCA_024680155.1 Treponema sp. | reverse complement strand
CGCGCTCGTGAAGTTTGCCCATGACTGCATGCACGCATTGGGCTTTCCGTTTGATTTGTATGTTGTTACAAGAAACAATGGCGACGGAATTGTCATCACAAATTCTTTCCACGAAAAACCGAAATTTTTCGAAAAATCGCCATATGTTCCTTTCATGCTCTCAGGCATTTCTTTGTACGAATATTTCATAAGTTCCTCTATATGTAGTATATCACAAAAATGTCAATTTTTATTTAATCAAAATATTAAGCCTAACATAAATTTTGCATAATTAACGGCTTGTGATTTATCATACTGAGCTGGCTCGCCGCTTTCATATTCCGCAAGAGCAGTTTTTACAATTCCGTGATATTCTGCAGGGATATTTTCCAGAACCCATTTGCCGCCTTCTTTTTTTGAGAGTACAAGTCCATCCTTTTTGAAGGCAAGGACACGCGCAAGATTCAAAACAAGGTAATTTGTGTTTTCAGTGATTTCTGATTCAGCGTTTTCAACATCGCCACGAATTGAATCAAAATAATTTTCAGCAGGAACTTCTCCAAAAAAGTCTTCAATCGGCATACCAAAAAGACAGCGGCCACGGGCACGAGTTATTGTAATATGAGCGGCCAAGTCCTCATCGGTTCCTTTCATCTTCTGAACATAATCATCCGGATTATCCTTGTACCACTTCAAATGCATGGCAGAAAAATGAAGATCAAAAGGAGTTGGATAAACAAATGGTTTGCAGTCTTTCTGCAAGAGAACGCTCATTTCAATTCCGGCATGACTGGAACCTGATATTCTGACAAACTCTTCGTGTAACGCTACTACCCTATCCATAAAACGCCGTTTAGTTGAATCATCAAGAGCTTCTTTTACACAAACAAGCAAATCTAAATCGCTGGATTTAGGATTAAAACATCCCATTGCGGCCGATCCATGAAGATACACACTAAGCAGGTTTTCGCCAATAGTCTCACGGGCAGCTTCCACAAAGCGAGTCACAATGTTTTCTGGGATTTGTACATTTTTTTCCATGCTTTTATTCTAGAGTAATTCCCTGCGCGATTCAATTCCGAGCTTTTCAAAAATTGTTGCCATGTGGCGTTTTACGGTTTCAACGCTGATGAATAATTCTTCTGCAATCTGGGCATTTGAATAACCGCGAGCTGCCAGACGGGCAACTTCTTTTTCACGCGGAGAAAGAACGGCAAACGAATCTTCTTTGCCCATCTGATTATTTGAATTATTTTTCTTTTTTGAAAATGGCAGCAAAATCAGTTTGATGAGAATCCCCATAAGGGCTGGACGGAATCTGACAAAAATCATTATGAAAAAAGATGTAGATGAAATAGAAGAAGTCCCATCCCCGTCTGACCCCAGAAGATTTTCAAAATCAGAAATCAAAATTATAAGTTTTATCATGGAGATAAAGAGTCCGCTTAAGACTGCAAGTTTTGATATCTGACCTGGAAAATCAATTTTGAACTGAGAAAACTTTTCTTTTTGAAAGATTGCAGGAATCATAAAAACTACAATTCCCACAATCACAAGAATACAATCTATCAGCATAAACTATTCCGAATCACAAAGCAGAGACACTTTACTTTCTACAGGAAGCAGTATCAGATTAAGAAGCAAAGCGTAAATAAGGGGAACGCAGGCCATAGTAAAGCATATGCCGAGGGCTGAACGATCTTCAAGATTACAAAGCATTCCCATAAAACCGCCGAGTGCTGCCAATATTCCTTCGAGAATCAGAAGGGTGCGAAAAGTTTTGATTGAATTTTCGAACAAAGCCATTTGAGAAACCGAAAGCTTTTGGTTTTTAAAAACAGATTTCAATGCGCTGAAAAAAATCTTGAAGTTACCGGAAATAGCAAGAAGCAAAAATGTCGGAATGAAAATGTAAATCAAACCAGGAAGATCTTTAAGGTAATAAAAACTTAATGGTTCTTCATTGCTGTTGTTAATTGTGCTTGTGAATATAATCAATAAATACAATCCGATAATCAAAGCCATAGGAATCAGAATTTTAATTGTTCGCAGAATGATTTCTTTTTTTGAAAGATTTGTATTTTCATTTTCTGCATCGTTTTCTTCTATCATATAAGTTATGATGTTACGACGGAGTTTTGCTTTTAATGTTATAAGAATCATTCCAAAGAAGGCAAGATAATCAAAAGAACAAATTATTGTTGCTAGATTAGGTCCAAGCGTCTGGCGTTCATCAATATTCAGATAAAAATAAATTGCACCGATGAGCATAAAGAAACTTGAAACAAAAATCAGAGCCTTAAATGAAAAACTAAGGGAAGCTTCAATTTTTTTGAGTTCTGGCAATTCTGTTTTCTTTATTTTTTTTGCTGATGAAAAAATCTTTATAAATGATTTTCCATATCCTGAAAGAAAAATCATCATTGCAAGAATCAGTAAAGTTCCTGGCAACAAGGCCGGCTCAATTATTTCCCAAATAAAACCGCCGCTTGTAAGACTGCACATGGTTGCAGTTATACAGAGTACAAGAATAGATAAAAGAAATTCGATAATCATAAATAAATCCTCCTGTGAAAGGCTGGCCGGCTTGTCTTCGAACATCTTAATTATCTACCTGCACTCCTATAAAAACAAGATGTAAAAAGTTGTAATTTGAGTTGTAAATTACGATTGTTTATATTTTTGAGTTATCAATTTTTGGATTTTCTGCAAGCTTCAGAATTAAAAAGAAATCCGAGTCAGCATTTATATAAGGTGGAATAACTTTTGCATATTTGTTACTGTAGATTTGCCTGAACCATTTGGACCTGCAAAAACAACAATTTCAGGCTTTTTGATTGACTCAGGCATACTCACGGCTTCCATCTGCATATTCTATATATGGACGATTTGTTTCTTCATCCCATTTCTGAAT
>JAILCM010000247.1 GCA_024680155.1 Treponema sp. | reverse complement strand
AACTTTTAAAGATTGTATGGGTTTGCCTTATCCGGTTTATGCGCAGGGCGTAGTTTCTTATTGTGGTGCGGTAGAAAGTGCCGTTCCTTATAAAAGCGTTTATCTTTTAAAAATTGCACTTGCAGGTGGGGAAGCAGGGGGTTCACAGAATGCTCAACTTCCGGCTCCGGGGCAGTTTTATATGCTTCATGCTTTGCGTTCCGATGTTCTTTTGGGCCGTCCAATCAGTGTTTATCATGTTGAACAAAATGATGACGGACTTGTAGAAGTTTTCTTTTTGATTCTGGTAAAAGGGAAGGGAACCTGCGAACTTTGCAGTTTAGTTAATGGTGATAAAATAAATCTTCTGGGACCTTGCGGAAACAGATTCAGTCTGAATGGTGGAACTGGAACTGGTGCGGCAAATGGTTCTGGGGCTTCGACTGATTCTAGCGCGCAGAAAGTCTGCATAATTGGCGGCGGAATTGGTGTTGCACCTGTTGCGGGGTTTGCAGAAAGTCTTCCTCCTCAAAGTTATGATTTTTATGCTTCGTTTAAAAGCGGATCTTACGGTCTTGAATACGTTAAACCGCGTAATCTTGTAATTACAACTGATGACGGTTCGGTTGGCGTTCACGGAATGCTTCCTGCGGCTCTTACAAAAGAAAAATTGATTGAAGGAGACTATGCGGCTGTTTATGCCTGCGGTCCTCTTCCAATGCTTGCTTATATCCAGAAAATCTGTCGTGAAGCTGGAGTAAAATCCTATTTGAGTATGGAAGCACGAATGGGCTGCGGTGTTGGTGTTTGTCTTGGCTGTGTAATCGATACAACCGAAGGTAAAAAACGTTGCTGTAAAGAAGGCCCGGTTTTTGACGGTGATATTTTGATTTTTAAACCGGTTGAAGAAGTAGCAGGAATAAAAGTTCAGCCACGTAGAGAGCCTCTTGCCCAGAACCAGGAACCTGATTTGAGTGTAGAAATTGCCGGTGTAAAATTCCAGAATCCTGTAATTGGTAGCAGCGGAACTTTTGGTTTTGGTTCTGAATATACAACTGTGTTTAAGGTAAATCGTCTTGGTGGAATTTCCAGCAAAGGATTAACGCTTGAACCTCGGCAGGGAAATGATGGAATCCGTCTTCACGAAACTCCGTCTGGACTTATGAATTCAATCGGTTTACAGAATCCGGGAATTCCTCATTTTATTCAAAAAGAACTCCCAATGATGATGAGCATGAAGCCTGTTGCAATTGCAAATCTTTCCGGTTCCACGCTGGAAACTTATGTAGAAGGCGCAAAACTTCTGGAAGCAACTGCAGTTCCAATGATTGAACTTAATATTTCCTGTCCGAACGTAAAAGCAGGTGGCGCTTCCTGGGGAATGTCTTGTGCAAGTGCAGAAACTGTTGTAAAAGCCGTTCGTGCAGTTACAAAAAAGCCTCTTGTTGTTAAGCTTACACCGCAATCAACTGAATTAAATCAGGTTGCGCTTGCCTGTATAAAAGCCGGAGCCGACGGAATTAGTCTTTGTAATTCTTTCCAGGGAATTGCAATTGATATTGAGCGCGGAGTTCCAGTTTTTGAAAACCTTAAAGCTGGTTTTGGTGGCCCTGCAGTTCGTCCAATCGCCGTTCGTCTTGTTTATGAACTTGTAGAAGCCATAAATACTTTGCCAGAAGAAGAGCGCGTTCCAGTAATCGCCATTGGTGGAATTGCAACTTGGGAAGATGCTGTAGAATTTATTATGGCAGGAGCAAGCGCCGTTCAAGTAGGAACTGCAACATTTGCAAACCCATACGCTATGATAGAAATAATCGACGGCCTCTCTGCTTTCATGAAGCGCAAAGGCTATCACAATATAGAAGAAATGCGCGGTCTGATTCAGCGGTAGAGTTTCCCGGGAGGGGCGTTATAAATATTTGTAATGAAATCTGGCGGGCGGGACCTTAGAGGGGGCCGAAAACATTCTATTTGCTGCCGTCGCGTAAGCGACGTGTTTAATAAGTTCCTTTGCGGCAAATAGCATGTAGCGCAATATTGCGCGGTTTCGGAACCCTTTAAGTGACCAGAAGCCATATTTTAATAGATTCTATTTATAATGTCCCACCCCAACAATTCCTCTTATATACAAATTTTTACTGATACCAAATTCTTCTCTTTGTGGTAGACTTGTCCTGCGAGGCTTTTATGAAACTATTCAAAAAACTCTTTACTATTATTAGGAGTGGCATTTGCTATTATGAGTTGTGACAATTCAGTTGAACAAAAAACTGCACTTGGATGTACCGAGGAACAGTATCAAAAAAATATTGAAAATTCCCTTATAAGCAAGGGAAGTCAAGCTTACATGGAAGGTGTAACAACCGAGCTTATTTCCAAATTGCAAAAAGGCGAAACTGTGTATGTTGCGGCAATCGGTGGTTCTGTTACAGAAGGTGCTGGGGCCGATCAGGATAAGGCCTACTACAAAGGTTATGCTTATCAGTTCAAAGATATGCTCAAAGAAAAATATCCAAAAGCTGATATAAAGTTTTTTGGTGCAGGCTTAAGCGGAACTCCATCTCTTCTTGGCGTAATTCGTTATAAAAAAGATGTTGAAGAACGATTGGGACACACACCCAACCTTTTAATTCTGGAATTTTCTGTAAACGACAGCGGAAACGAAACTTTTGCCCGCTCGTATGAAGGAATTATCCGCACAGTTCTTTTGGAAAATCCAAAAACTACAATCATTTCTTTGTATGCAGATGCAAAATCTTACAAAAACTGTCAGGGCACTCTGGACCCGGTTGCAGAATATTACGGACTTCCGCGTCTTAGCATTCAAAATGCAGTAGAAAATCCTTCTTCCGGAATTGATGAAGAAAAATTCTTTTTTGATTACGTTCATCCGGAAACTGACGGTCATACTTTTATGGCAAAATGTCTTATGAATGTGATTTCGCTTTTGGAAGAAAATGCGGCGGCGGGCGGAACGACTGTATACGAGTTGCCGGAATCTCCAAAATTTGCAAATAGCTTCTATAATATTCATCCGCTTTATTCAAACACAAGTGACGAAAATGTAAAAATCACAGCTGGAAGTTTTAGTGACAAAGATGCAAACTCACAAAGCTTAAAAATTGGCGGAAACGAATTCCCGAACAACTGGCATCACACAAATGGAAGCGAAAGTTTTAAGATGACTTTGACTTGCAAAAGTTTGATTTTCGTTTATAAACATCAGGGAAGCTGGCTTAGTGAAAAAGAACCGTTTGGCAAGGCCGAAGTTTACGTTGACGGTGTAAAAATAAAAGCCCATGCCGACGGAAAAGAAGAAGATACTTTTAATGGTGCAAAAGACGGTAGTTGTTTCCTTTGCTGTAAAGAGAAAGCTTCATAAGGTTTGCATATTCACTTTCTTCAATTCCAAAAGGATGATTTGACTGAACTGCAGGTTCGTTTTTTGCTGCAGAACTTTCTTTTTGTGATTCAGTCTGTGCAGAAGTAGAAGCACATCCAAAAATAACCATTGCCGCACAAACAAGTGCAGGTACCAGAAACTTGTTTTTTTTCATTTTATTTCCTCTTATTTTTTTTTCAGTGGTTTCGACAGGCTCAACCACCATCTTTTTTTTTATTTTGTGTAACCCATAGCAAGAATTGTGAAGCCTTTGTCTTCGTCACCCGGTATCATCTTTACTTCTACAGTGTGTTCTTTTGCAACTGCTTCGTCAATAATCACTTCTATAACACAATCGTTCCAGCCACCGTCTTTTGCACCATTAAAAGTATCTTCTTCTTTTCCATCTACATGGGCTTTTATTTTTTTTCCGTCCACGTAAACTTCGGCCTTGCCAAACGGTTCTTTTTCACTGAGCCAGTTTCCCTGATGTTTATAAACAAAAATCAAGTTTTTGCAGTTCAAAGTCATCTTAAAGCTTTCGCTTCCCTTTGTATGATGCCAGTTATCCGGGAATTCGTTACCGCCAATTTTTAAGCTTTGTGAGTTTGCA
>JAILCM010000246.1 GCA_024680155.1 Treponema sp. | reverse complement strand
TACCCGCGCCCCTGGTGAAGAAGAAGCAAAAACTGCAAGTCTTCTTAAAGAACTCCAGGCAAAAACTGTAGTTGCAATCAATAAATGTGATTTACCTTCTAGCCGTCCACTTCCTGTACGTCAGTTTGTAAGTGAACAGCTTCCAAATATTCCAGGCAGCCGCATTTTTGAAATGTCTGCCGAAAAAGACACAGGAATTAACGAAGTTCTTAAAGCCCTTTATGATATTTCTCCAGAAGGAGAACCTGTTTATGATGAAGAGCTCTACACCGACCAGGACCTTACCTTCCGTGTATGCGAAGTAATTCGAGGCGAAGCAATAAACCGTCTGCAGGATGAAATTCCACACGCAGTTTATGTTGAAGTTGCTGATGTTGAACACCGCAACGAAGGCAAAAAGCTGTGGATTCGAGCCTTCCTTTGTGTTGAACGCGAAAGTCAGAAGGGAATTGTAATCGGAAAAGGTGCTTCAAAAATCAAAGAAATCAGAACTGCTGCCGTAAGAAAACTCAGCGAAATCTATATTCAAAAAATTGACCTTGATTTACAGGTAAAAGTAGATAAGAACTGGAGGCAACGCGACTATACTCTGAACCGCCTGATTCCGCAGCAAAAGTAATAAAAAGGAGTTCTATCGCCGATATTATAATATGCTGTCTTTAGAGAGAGGGATGGACAAAGTTCATCACGTTTTAGAAACGGACGACATCATAAACATCGCGCTCAGGATGCTTGCCTGTATCAATACGGAAACCGTTCAGCACAGCATAAGGACAGCCTATCTTTCTTACAAAGTTGTCTGCGAACATCCAATGGGAAAAGGCTGCAAGGTAGAAAATCTAGTTCTCCTTGCCCTTTTCCACACAATAGGATTTTTCAGGGAAGACATTCATTTTGGTTATATCCCCCATCATAATGATTTAGATTTTTTTGGAAGGGATAAAGTCGTACAAAGTAAATACGTTTTTGCCTGCTACTACCTTAACTTTATGACCCCTCTTAAAACCGACGCCCTTCCACTTCAAAACTTTTTACAACCCCATAACAAAGACCTAAGACAATTCCTTTATCAGGAAGAATACAAAGACATCATTTACATGTGCGCAAGAATCAGCGACTATGTAATGAAAAATAAAGAAACTCCCCTTCCAGACAATATCAATTTTATAGATCCGGGACATTTCGCTCCTGAATATGTAGAAGCCTTCAAAAAAGCAAATAAGGGCAATGCGCTTGTAGACGCAATTAAAAGCGAAGCTCATGTTGAAGAACTTTCAAAATATATTTCAACAATTCGTTTTAAGCAGGAAGATAACAAGAGCCTTGAAAGAATGCTTGTTCAGCTTCTGGACTTTAAGAGTACATCTACGATGAAGCATTCAATTAATACTTCAAGCTACGCGCTTTCTCTAGGCCTTAGAATGAACCTTAATTCTAAAGAACTTACAATTCTTTACAACAGCGCCTTCCTTCACGACATCGGAAAAATTGCAACACCTCAACGCATTCTTGAATTCCCGGGCAAGCTTTCTCCGGAAGATATGGGAATTATGCGCCATCATGTAAATCATTCAAAAAGAATTTTAAACGGCTTTGTTCCTGATGAAGTTCTGGAAACAGTTTACCGCCATCACGAAAAATTAAACGGCAAAGGTTACCCGCGCCACATTGAAGGCAAAGATCTCACTCTGATTCAAAGGATTCTCACTGTTGCAGACATCACAAGTGCCCTGAACGACAGCCGAAGCTACAAAGGAGAATTCTCAAAAGAAAAAACTTTTTCAATTATCAAAAATATGACAGACAGAGGCGAACTGGATCCTTCTATTACAAAGTTTGTTCTGGAAGATTTTGATGAACTTGTAAAAGAACAGGCAGTTTTGCAGCATATGCTCAGCGTAGACTTTAGTAAGGTAATTACAAATTACAATGATTACATTTTGAGCGATATGGGGCTAATGGCAGATTCTCTATTGAATAATGCTGATGCAGATGACATTGAAGAAATAGAAGAACTCGGTGACCTGGAGGAATCCGGCGGACTGGAAGATCTCGAAGAAGCAGACGACTTAGAAGACCTTGAAGAGATTTAAATTATTATTCTGTTGTTAAACCCTTCCCTTTTCATTATATTATCTATTATATGGAAACGACTTATAAGACTCAGGGCGTTTGTGCCCGCTCTATAACTTTTACAAAGAACGATGACGGCACAATCACAAACATCAGTTTTGAAGGCGGCTGTAACGGCAACCTTAAGGCAATTTCTAAATTGTGTGAAGGAATGAAAGTAGAAGAAATTGTTGCAAAACTTAAGGGCAACACCTGCGGTTTTAAGAGCACAAGCTGCGCAGATCAGCTGGCTAAGGCTGTTGAAAGCTGTTAATTGTCTTTTGATTACATCAAAAGACAATTAACAAAACCTTCTGTTTTATACTTCGCGAATATCTGAAACAGTTCCGCAGGATTCGCAAATCTGTTTAAATGTATCAAGCTTAAGACCTGTTACTTTAATTGTAACCTTGCGGTCTTTTGGATTATCTGCATCAGTTGCTACACAAGTAACGATGTTTCCATTTGCATCTGCAATTTTCTGAGAGAATTTTGCAAGAGCTCCCGAAGCATCTGTCATTGTAACTACAGCGCGTACACTTGGTACATTTGTTTCAAACATGTTGATAAAGATTTTGAACAAATCACTGTCAGTAATAATTCCAAAAAGGATTTTGTCTTTCATTACAGGA
>JAILCM010000211.1 GCA_024680155.1 Treponema sp. | reverse complement strand
CGGGTTACAAGCTGAACGTAAGATTTATTTGTAGCAGATGAATAATCAACTGTATAAGAAAGATTACCTGTTCCTGTAAGAGCATTTTCATCCCAGGTTAAAGTAAATTCAAGAGAATTACTGCCAGCAATAATTTCTTTTTCTAAAGTTCCTTTGAATGAAGTGCCATCTTTTGCGGCTGTCAAAGTAAGAATCCAGTTTCCAGCTTCTATTGCAATATGGGCTGCTACAAGTTCAGAACGAGTTTCAAAACTACCAAGATTTATATCTGTATCGGAATCTGATTTTTTGCCAGATAATGTAAACGCGTAACCAGTAAGAGCAAAATCATCATCAGAAAATTCTGGAAGTGCAGTTCTTCCAAGTTCAACTGTTACGTTTGAAATATTCAAATAAGCAGGATTTTCAGTTTGGCAATTTTCAGGGAGTTTTTCTGCATTACCAGAAGCATTATTATTTGCAGATGTTTCATTTTTACAGCCAGAAAATAAAAATACCCCCCCCCCTATAATCATAACAAAAAATAAAACAAAAACTAAAAATCTACTTTTTTTCATCTCTTTCTCCTATGTTTATGGCGTAAAGCTTACATAACGCTTTTATAATAACATAGAATATTTCGTATTTCAATTATACATCTGCTTTATATCTGCTTTAAATATCACATACATTAAATATCACCGCTAATTGTGTAAATACATTTTTTCTATTATTATAAGTTCACTAATTTTTTACAGAGGCAAAAAATGAAAGTTAACGCACTTAAAGGAATGAAAGATATTTTACCGGCAGAACAGAGATTACGCGATTACGTTCAGGGAAAAATTCTTGAAACATATAGAGCAAGCGGATTTGAACGAATTTCTACTCCAATGCTCGAAGATTCTGAAAATCTTGATAAATCTGACGGCGGTGACAATCTTAATCTTATTTTTAAAGTGCTTAAACGTGGAGAAAAACTTGATGCAGCGCTTGCACAAAATCCTGTTGAAGAAAAAACTCTTTCTGATATGGGCTTGCGCTATGATTTAACTCTTCCACTTTCACGCTTTTTTGCCGCAAATAAAAATGAACTTCAGTTTCCGTTTAAGGTAATTCAGACTGATCGTGTTTTTCGCGCTGAACGTCCGCAAAAAGGTCGAAGCCGCGAGTTTGTTCAGTGTGATATTGATATTTTGGGTGATTCTTCCTGCAATGCCGAAGTTGAACTTATTGACGTTACAGCCCGCGCACTTTTGAACATTGGTTTTGATAACTTTGTAATAAACATCAATGACCGCCGCATTTTACGCGCAATGCTTGAGAATATGGGATTTGCCCCAGAAACTTTGGATTCAGTTTGTATCACTTTTGACAAAATGGATAAAATCGGTTCTGAAGGCGTAGAAAAAGAACTTACAGAAAAACAGTTCCCAGAAAATGCAATTAAAAATCTTGTAGATTTTATTTCCAGTGCAGAAGGCGGCGCAAAAATCACTCTTGATTCAGTTGCTGCAAAATGTGCAGATGCTTCAATTGCTGATGAACTTAAATACATCATCAAAACTGCCCAAGAAGTTTCTGGCGGAAAATATAAAATTAATTACAGTCCAAATCTTGTTCGCGGTCAGGGCTATTACACAGGCGTTGTATTTGAAATCGGCAGTCCTGATTTTTCTGGAGCAGTTGGTGGCGGCGGACGTTACAACAATATGATTGGAAAATTCCTTGGTCAGCAGGTTCCAGCCGTAGGATTTTCAATTGGATTTGAACGTATTTGTGCAATTTTATTAGACAAAAAATACAAAATTCCAGACCAGAAAGAAAAATGCGCACTTTTGTATGATGATTCAGTTGATTTTGCAAAAGTACTTGCTGAAGCAGCAAAACTCCGCAAAAATTACAGCGTAAGCGTGCTCAAAAAAGCAAAGAAAGCAGGTCCTCAGTTTGATATGCTCGAAAAACAGGGATATACAAAATTTGCTGGATTTAAAGATGGCGAAATTTTTGTAAAATAACATCGCTCCACTGAACGCCAGCTCCGTCTTCTACGTTGCGGGCAAGTACAGAACCGATAATTTCATCATAAAACTCTGGCGAAATTCCAGTAGTTAGGATTTTTTCTGTGCGGAGAATTCCTATATCAGACTCACCTACAACATCACCTTGTTTTAACGACCGCATAAAGTGAAGACTTCGGTTTGTTCGACCGTAATTTGCTTTTTCGGCGGCGGCAAGCTTTTTTACACCATCGCCTAAAACTGCAAGAACTTTTTCTTTTCCAAATTGTTCACAAAGCTGCTTGATTGCACGTTCAATTCCAGTTTCCGCACCATAATGACGCAAAACTGCTTCTGTCTGATGAACTACGTGTACCATAGTTGCAAACTGTTCTGGTTCAAGGGCAACAGGATCATCAAGTCCACTTGTTTGCCGGCTCAAAGTAAAATGTTTTTCTATAATAGTTCCACCGCAAGCCGTAGAAAGAACCGGAACAAGAATCGGGTCAAGACTGTGGTCGCTTATTCCAGTTTGAACTCCAAAAATCTGCGACAAAGTTTTTACAAGGCGAACATTATATTCATCTTCGGGAGCGGGATAACTCGTAATGCAATGAAGCAAAGAAACATTTTCCGTTCCAAGAATTTCAAGGGCTTTTTCAATGTCAGAAAGTTTTGAAACCCCGCTGGAAACAATCACGGGAA
>JAILCM010000159.1 GCA_024680155.1 Treponema sp. | reverse complement strand
AAAATTTTCTATAAAAAGGAGTTTGATATGGCAACAGCAGCTTTGGTCTGTGGAATTATTGCCCTTGTAATCAGTACGTGCGGAAGTGCGGCAAATCTTGCTTGGGTTGGTTCTGTTTGTGGTATACTTGGAATTGTTTTTGGTGCATTGGGACAAAAAGATCCAAATAACAAGGGAAAAGCTAAGGCAGGTCTTATTATGAGCATAATCGCCCTTACTTGGGGAATTATTGCTACAATTGTTTGCGTTGCATGTATTGGTGGAGCCGCAGCAATTGGTGGTTCAGCTCTTAGCGAAACAGATTTGTCTTCTATTTCTGACTGGTTCTCAAGTATTTTGGAAAATTTTAACTAAAACTTTATTTTTTTGAGGTTGGATGCTGGTTTTAGTTTTTTAGGATAGTTTAAAAGCTTAGGTTTTTAAATTGCCTGATTATAACTGGCATCCATTTTTTTATGTTTCCGTTCCTAGATTTAAAAATAATCAAAATCCCCATGTACGGTCTTTGCATGGCAGTTGGAATTTATGCTGCCTTTTTAGTTGCTTTTCTTCTTATTAATGACCGTCAAAAATTCCTTGATTTTCTTGTTGTTTCTGTTATTTCTCTTGCTTTTGGTGTAACAGGAGCAAAAATTGTGTATCTGCTTACGGCACATCCTGTTAAAGATTTTTTTACTGTTGTTTGGAAGATGCTTTTTACAAAAGGAAATCCGGAACTTTCAGGAGGATTCGTTTTTTTTGGTGGATTGATTTTTGGGCCAATCGGATATTTGTTGGGATGCAGGATTATAAAAGCTGGCGCTGGAGAAGCGAACAAAACTGGTATTTACGGAAAAGGCGCTTTTTTGGATGAATACGCAGTTGTAATTCCACTTGGGCATGCCTTTGGTAGAATCGGCTGTTTTTGTGGTGGCTGCTGTTACGGAATTTCTTATCAGGGATTAGGTCACGTTGTATACAATCATCCAATAACATCCGTCCCAGCCGGAACAGGAATTTTCCCCGTCCAACTTTTAGAATCCCTTTTACTATTCATACTTTTTGTAATCATCTTTACACTCTACATAAAGAAAAAATCCTTAAAATCACTGACTTCAACTTCCTTTACGCCTCAAAACTCAAATCAACCCCAAACTATCTCTGTTCGCTCCACTTCATCCCTCTTCCCCATCTACCTTTTTTCTTACTCCATAATCCGTTTTTGCACAGAATTCCTTCGCGGTGACTCAGAACGCGGCCATTTCCTGATTTTTTCAACTTCACAGTGGATTAGTTTTGTGGGAATATTATTTGCAATTGGATGGATTACTTATTCAAAAATCCTTCAATCAAAAAATATAAAGTCAAATATAAAAAAAGAAACTTAAAATCCGCAAAAAAGTCAAAACCTATTGACAAAGTAGGTAATTGACTGTATAAATATTTATATAAACCTATTATGTTACTAGGTAAATTAAGGAGGAATATAAAATGAGCGAAATCAAACAGAGCGCATTGGAATTAATCGGTAGTACACCGCTTTTACAGTTGAACGGTTATTCAAAAAAGGCCGGAATCAAAAACGCAACAATTCTTGCAAAACTTGAATATCTTAATCCTGCAGGAAGCGTAAAGGATCGTGTTGCACTTGCAATGATTGAAGATGCAGAAGAAAAAGGCCTTTTAAAACCAGGCGCTACAATCATAGAACCAACTTCTGGAAATACAGGAATTGGACTTGCGGCAGTTGCAGCAGCAAAAGGTTATAAAGCAATTCTTACTTTGCCCGAAACAATGAGTGTTGAACG
Source organism: Treponema sp. (assembly GCA_024680155.1). Taxonomy (GTDB): domain Bacteria; phylum Spirochaetota; class Spirochaetia; order Treponematales; family Treponemataceae; genus Treponema_D. The sequence continues at coordinate 1,464 of JAILCM010000159.1, read as the reverse complement.
CAGAAATCTTCTTAAAGCTTATGGCGCACAGATTGTTCTTACCGAAGGTGCAAAAGGAATGAAAGGTGCAATCGCTAAAGCTGAAGAACTTCATGCACAAACTCCGGGAAGCATTATTCCTGGTCAGTTTGTAAATCCTGCAAATCCGGCAATTCACAAAAAAACAACAGGACCAGAAATCTGGAAGCAGACAGACGGAAAAGTTGATATTTTTATTGCAGGTGTTGGAACAGGTGGTACAATCACAGGTGTCGGCGATTATCTTAAGGAACAGAATCCTAACGTAAAAATTATTGCTGTAGAACCTGCTACAAGCCCAGTTCTTTCAAAAGGCGAAGCTGGTCCTCACAAAATTCAGGGAATCGGTGCCGGCTTTATCCCAGATGTTTTAAACACAAAAGTTTACGACGAAATTCTTCCAATCGAAAACGATGATGCTTTTGCAGAAGGTCGTACATTTGCTCAGAGCGAAGGAATCCTCGTTGGAATTTCAAGTGGTGCTGCTCTTAAAGCTGCAAAAATCGTTGCTGAACGTCCAGAAAACAAAGGAAAAACAATCGTTGTTCTTCTTCCAGATTCAGGCGACCGCTATTTGAGTACACCTTTGTTCAGCGATAACTAAAGAAAACAAGACTAGGAGCAATATATGCCAAAAACGTTCACAGAATTACAAAAAGAACATCCATGCTTTGGAAATCACGGAGCAACAACAGGACGAATTCATCTTCCAGTTTGTCCGGGCTGTAACATTGCGTGCCGATTCTGTGAACGCAGCCTTAACGATACCGAAAATCGTCCTGGTGTAACTTCAAAAGTTCTAAAACCGGCAGAAACAATTCCTTTAATCAAAAAAGCATTGGAAATCAGTCCAGAAATCCGAGTAGCTGGAATTGCAGGGCCGGGCGACACTCTTGCAAGCGACAATGCAATCAAAACTTTCCGATTAATCAGGGAGGAATTCCCACAGCTCATAAAATGTATGAGTACAAACGGACTTTTGCTTGCAGAACGTGCAGAAGAAATTATTGCCGCTGGTATAGATTCGCTTACGGTAACTGTAAATGCTGTTGATCCACAAATTGAAGCCCAGCTCAACGATTACATTATCTGGCACGGTAAAAAGATTGAAGGTGTTGAAGGCGCAAAAATCCTTATAGAAAATCAGCTTGCGGGAATTAAAAAAATTGCTGCGGCTGGAATTACACTAAAAGTAAACACTGTTCTTGTACCGCGAATAAACGGTTCTCACATTGCAGAAATTGCAAAAACTGTAGCGTCAGCTGGAGCAAAAAAATACAACATAATTCCGCTTATACCAACCGCAAAACTCGCTGATGAACCGGCTCCAACCTGTCAGGAAATTCATGCGGCAAGAGCGGCAGCAGCAGAATACATTCAGTTGTTTTTGCATTGTAACCATTGCCGCGCAGATGCAGTTGGAGTTCCAGGACGAACAGAATTTTC
>JAILCM010000157.1 GCA_024680155.1 Treponema sp. | reverse complement strand
ATCCCTACTACAATTTCTGTTGATATGCAGCAGCTGGCCCTTGATTATATAACTGACGTTGAACTTTATCAGCCGCCTGAATTCTGGAAAACCCGATTACAAAGATTCTTTTTCTATTTTAGTGCTAACTTTAAATTTGCTCATTATGCGCAAACTCAATTTTTAAATGCAAAAGATAACGAAGATTTGCGTAATCGTATTAATGAATTTTTTGAAAAATGCCCGGATGAACGCTTAAAAACAATTTAATTATTACCTGTATAATCATCCTGCTAACAAAAATGATAATCTGCTTTTAGTTTAAATCTAAAATTTTTCCCAAAATGACAAAAAACTCTTAAATTGACACATAAAAAATAGTGATATAAAATATTATTATCATGCAGAACGCAAATCCTATTTTTGGACGAAAAGTTTTTTTTATAAATCCGTCTCTCTTTATTGAACATCTTATTTGCGATCCCTTAAAGGAATTGGAATATGAAGTTTACATTCTGAATGATTATAAATATGCAAAACCTGTTATAAGCCGATTTAGAGATTCAATTTGTTTTATTGCAATAGATTCAGAAATGAGTTTTTCAGAATGGTATAATTTTATAAAATCTTTTGAAACAGATATAGATCTTTCCAATATGTTTGTTGGAGTCCTTTCTGAAACCGCAAAATTAGTAGACAAAGAAAAGTTTCTTGCAAATTTAAATCTTGCTGGTGGATTTATAAATATAGATAAAAAGGCAATCGGTGTTTTTGATAAAGTAAAAGATGTTCTTGATAAAAATGATGCAAAGGGAAGAAGACAGTATCTTCGTTTGAATGTTACTGCGGCTCTGGTAAACGGATATATTGCGGCAAAAGATAAACTTTATTCTATTAGTGTTGCAAATATTAGTTCCGTTGGAATTGCCTGCGTATTTAAAAAGAACATTGAACATTTGTTCGTTGAAAATTCAGTTTTGCCAAATGTTAGTCTTACAATTGCAAGGCGTTCAATCGTAATGAATTGTATTGTTCTAAAAAAATTGCCGATTGAATCAGATCCAACTTCCATGACAGGGGTTCTTCTTTTTGCTAAGGATACTGCTTCGGAAGTTAGAGGTTATATCCGCAAATTTGTATACGATTTTTACGATGCAGAAATGAATTTAGTAAAAAGTAAAATTACAAAAGATACGTCTTCTTATAAAACTCCCGATGTTTACAAAGAATTGCCAACTACTGGTTCTGTTCGGGATGATTCAGATTCAGAAGATGGTTCTAATATTGTAATTGATGAACGCAGTAATTTTGGTTCTGCTTCCTTAGACGATGTTTAATCATTCTTTTTGATTTGCATACATTCTCTTTTTATGATAATCTATTTTTCACATCTAAAAAATCTGCTGCAATCCAGTGGCGGAAAAAAGAAAATTCTAAAGCGGCCCACGCCAGAGTCGCAAAAAGTGAGGTAAAAAAATGGCTAAAACAGAAAACACTAAAGACACACACGCTTGTACGCTCGACAAAATCATCAGTCTTTGTAAGAGACGCGGTTTTGTTTATCAGGCATCAGAAATTTATGGAGGACAGGCAGGCGCTTGGGATTACGGTCCTCTTGGTGTAGACTTTAAAAGAAATATACAGAATGAATGGTGGCATTATATGACTCAGCTGCACGATGATGTAGTTGGTCTTGATTCAGCAATTTTCCAGCATCACACAACATGGAAGGCATCTGGTCACGTAGATCACTTTTCTGACCCAATGGTAGACTGTCTTGAATGTAACGCTCGTCACCGTGCAGATAAACTTATTGAAGACTTTGTTGCTGCAAATCCAGATAAAGCACCTGGAAAACCAGTTGATACAATGACTCATGATGAAATGAAGGCATACATCGACGCAAATATCAACTGTCCTACATGTGGAAGCAAAAACCGCAAATACACAGCTGTCCGCGAATTCAACCTTATGTTCAAAACATACCAGGGACCAGTTGCAGATGACAGCCACTTGATTTACCTTCGCCCAGAAACTTGTCAGGGTATTTTTACAGACTTTAAGAACATTGTTCAGTCTAACCGTATGAAAGTTCCTTTTGGTGTTGCTCAGGTTGGTAAATCTTTCCGTAACGAAATCATCTTTAAAAACTTTATTTTCCGTACCTGCGAATTTGAACAGATGGAAATGGAATATTTCTGTAAACCTGGAACAGAAGACGAAGTTTTTGACCGCTGGAGAAAAGAACGCTGGGCCTTCTATCTTAAATACGGTATTCCGGAAAAACAGCTCAAATGGCATCATCACGATAAGCTTGCTCACTATGCAAAAGATGCTTACGATATTACTTACAACTTCCCAATCGGTTTTGAAGAAATCGAAGGTATTCACTCAAGAACTGATTTTGACCTTAGCCAGCATCAACTTTATTCTAAAAAAGATATGTCTTATATCGACCAGGAAGACGGAAACAAGAAGTATGTTCCTTATGTAGTAGAAACTTCAGCAGGTCTTAACCGAAACTTCCTTATGTTCCTTTGCGAAGCTTACGAAGAGCAGAACGTTGCAAAAGATGGTGAACCAGAAGATTACAGAACAGTTCTTCACCTTGACCCTCGTTTAGCCCCTATTACAGTTGCAGTTCTTCCTTTGATGAAAAAAGACGGTCTTGCTGAAAAAGCAAAAGAAATCCAGCACATGCTTAAAGAAGATTTTGTTACTGATTTTGATACTTCTGGAACTGTTGGTAAACGCTACCGCCGCCAGGATGAAGTTGGAACTCCATTCTGTGTAACTGTAGACTACGACACAATCCAGGAAAAGAAAGAAGACGGTTCTGCAAACGAACTTTACAACACAGTAACAGTACGTTTCCGCGACAGCATGGAACAGGAACGCGTTTCTTTGGATGATTTGGTTTTCTTTATTCAGAAAGCTATTAAAAACTACAAGCCTGTGATTAGGTAATTTTGGGTGAAAGCGGCATGGATGCCGCATTTACATTTGTGTAATTTGATGTGCGAGTTTTTACGAAGTAAAAACTCGTTACTAAAAAATTACACGGAGGTAATTTTTTAGTGGAATACATTCGACTTGGTAAAACAAATTTAATGGTTTCTCGGGTTGCGTTTGGGGCTATGCGTCTTGCAATTGATGTTGGCGAAGATGATGCTGCTACAATTGTTCGCAAAGCCTACGATTCAGGAATAAATTTGTTTGATACATCAAGAAAAACTCCCGAAAGCGAAAAACTTTTGGGAGATGCCTTGTATGATATTCGAAAAAATATATTTCTCTCTACAACAACCGACTCTGTAACTTCGGAAAAAGTAATTTCGGATTTGGAAAACAGTCTTATGACGCTTCATACTGATACAGTAGATTTGTTCCAGTTTGAAACGGAATCTTTTCTTCCAGTGCCGGGCGGTATAGATAAAATTTACGAAACCTTTGAACAATTAAAGCAGCAGAATAAAATCAAACATTTTGGAATTGTAACTACAAATTTTGATGTTGCAAAAAAAGCTGTAGAATCTGATTTGTACGAAACCTTGCAATTTCCGTTCAGCATGATAAGTCCAACAGAAGTAATTGAGCTTGTAAAAATGTGCGAAGAACACGATGTTGGTTTTATTGCAATGCAGCCATTGTGTGGTGGGGTAGTGGAAAATATTCCGCTTGCATTCGGATTTTTGTACCAGTTTGAAAATGTAATTCCAATTTGGGGCGTTGAGTCCCTTCCCGAAATGGAGCAGATTCTTTATTTTAATGAACATCCACCTGTAATTGACGAGCAGTTCCAGAAGGATGTTGAAAGGGCAAGAATGTTCTTTAATTAAAGAAACTTATATCAATTTCTTCTGTTCCGTCAGAATTAACTGTAGCTTCGGTATTATGTGCCGGAGCTTCTTTTTTTTCTGCATCTACAGTTACAGCATCGCCTGTTTTTTCAGAATCAAAAGGATTTCCCATACCAGTTTCAATATTCATTGAATCATTCTGAGCTTGTGCTGAAGATTCTGTTTCAGAAGAAAGTGGTTCATTTTGTGTGTTCTCGTTATTAATGTTTTGAGAATCAGAATCATTTTCCTTTGTTGTATCATTTGCACCAGCTGCTGCAGTTTCTTTCTGATTTTCCTGTTGTTCGCTCAAAATTTTAAGCAAATCTTCCTGTTCACTATTAGAAAGAATTCTTGCAATTGCAATACCATTTTCGCCAGTTTGAATTCTTTTTGGTGAACCATCTTTTTCGTGCTCTGTAAGAAGCTGAACAATCGGACATTTTGGATTATCAGGATTTGTATCAACTACAAGGGCTGGCTTTTTATTTGAAAGATAAACATAACTTCCAAGAGGGTAAAGCGAAACTGTATAAAGCAAAGCTTTGATAATAGCGTCGTCGTATTTGTGGTCGCGGTTTTGCAAAATTTCAAGAATGGCTTCAAAAGGAGAACGACCTTCTTTGTAAGTTCTTGCAGAAGTAATTGCTTCAAACGAACATGCTACATAAATAATTTTTGCGGCAGTTGAAATTTTTTCACTTGAAAGTCGACGCGGGTAACCAGTTCCGTTTTCATCTTCGTGGTGTTCAAGAACTCCAAGCTGAATTGTAAGCGGAAAATCCAGTTCCTTTACGATTGAATAACCTAAAAGCGGATGTTTATAAATTTGCAGGCGTTCACCAGGTGTAAGTTTTCTGTCGGTTAGATAAATCTGTGGCGGAAGACGAAGCATACCAATTTCGTGAATAATACATGTCATTCCAAGTTCAATCATTTTAGAAAGCGGCATGTGCAACTGGAGTGCAATAGCAATTGCAATTACCGTTGTTCGCATTGAATGAGTTACAAGGAAGTTTTTATCATCTTTTTTTACTGTAGGATTTACGCGGAGCATATAACTTTTGTTTTCTTTAATAAAAACGCATAGTTCCTGTACAGTTTCCGAAAGTTCTTCCTGGTCTATAGTTTTGTGCGTTGCATAGTGAGTAAAAACTGATTCAATGTAGTGCATGTATTCATCATAAACACGCTGAACCATTTTCATTCTTGCCTGATCGCTGTTTCCAAAACCTCGTTTTGAAGTTTCGATTACTTTCTTAATAGAAGCGCCCATTTTATGAGCATTTTCTTTTTCTTTATCATCAGCAGAATTTGAAGCAGTTCCGTTCATTCCGACTGCAATGCTTCCGTCGCAAAGAACTGTATCAAATTCCCATTCTTTTAAGGCATCCATAAGTTCTTTTGTTACGGGTGCCGTTTTTGGAAGCAGAAGAAAATTGGAATCTATAAGTAAATCACCTGGAAAAGATAAGTCTTCTTTTAAGTTGTTTGTTGAAATTGTTTCCATTTAGACTGCCTCCTTTTTATTATTTTTCTGCCGATGCTAATAACGCTGCAATTTCAGGACGCTTCCATCTTATTGCAATTGTGTATGGGGTATCTCCCGAAACATTTTTTACGTTTGTATCAATTCCATAAGAAAGAAGTGTTTTTATAATATCAGCCGGAGAACTTTTTGCCGCATAATGCAAAATTGTGTTTCCCTGAATATCAGTCATCGAATTAGCATATTTTACTATATTTTCGAGCATTTGTGTATTCTTTTTCTCAAGTGCTATGGAAACGCCGTTTCTTCCTTTTTTATCTATTGTTTGGAAAGGATTAGCACCGTTTTCAAGAAGAATAACTGCAAGTGTAAGGTTATCTTTTTCAATTGCGTAATTCAGTGGAGTATAACCGTCTGCATTTCGGGTATCAATAGGGTAACCTTCTGAATACAATGTTCTTAAAAGATTTGCGCTTCCGTTATTTTTTACAATAATGTGAATAGGAGAATTTCCATCACTGTCTGTAATATTGTAAGATTTTCCAAGAATTGCTTTTATTACAGGAAGCTCTTTTGCAAGTACGATTGAGAACGGAGTGTTACCCTGTTTGTCTCTTGAAAGAGGATTTCCACCTGCGTTGCGGATAAGATTGATTATATCTACATTTCCCATGTAAGCTGCTTCGTGGTATGCGTTTCTTCCGTTTATTTCCTGAAGGTTAGGACTTGCACCAAAGTCGAGCAGAAGTTTTACAGTTTCTATGTTTTGAGTACGAATTGTATCCATAAGAATTGTAACACCGTTTCTGTCGCATGAATTTGGATCGGCTCCATTTTCCAAAAGGAATTTTGAAACATTGTATTTACTTGCAATTACAGCTTCTGCCAAAGGAGAATTTCCTGCGCTATTCTGAGCATTAATGTTCATTCCAAGAGAAAGAAGCTTTCTTGTTGCGTTTACTGCATCCCATCTAACTGCAATGTGCAGCGGAGTGTTTCCAAGGTTGTCGCGGTCTTTTATAGAAGCTCCACCGTCAATTAAAGTTTGAATAATTTCCGGATTATCAGTTTTTGAAGCACTAAACAGACAAGTTTCGCCGTTTGCGTTTCTTGCGTGAATGTCAGCACCTTTTGAAAGTAATGAACTTATTGCGGCGTTGTATTCCCATTCTGCAGCGTAGTGTAGAACTGTGTTTCCGCTTCCGTCTGTAGAACGAATTGTTCTTGAAGTTAAAAGCCAGTCCTGAACAGTTCCGCCGTATTTTAATGCAATTCTAAGCGGTGAGTTGTTGTTTATATTGGTAGAAAAAATGTCAGCATCTTTTGCAAGAAGCATTTCGCCAACTTTTTGACGGTTTTTCATTACGCTAATAAAAAGTGCTGAATTTCCGTCTCTATTGCGAACGTTCACGTCATCTGTAAGTCTTACAATATATTGAATCTTAGAAAGAGGAGCGTCATTTATAAGTGCAATATGAAGCGGTGTATTTCCGTCCGAATCCTGAGTTTCTATATTAAGTTTATTAAGAGTTGCAGAAAACATTTCGTTTGAGCCTCTTAATGCAAGTAAAAGCGGAGACTGTCCATGGGTATCTTGTGTATGAACATTTGCTCCGTTTGCTGTAAGAAGCTGAACTGTAGAAAGTTCGTTCTGCTGAATTGCAATTTCAAGAGGTGTTACACCTTCTTTGTTACGTGCGTTAATATCTGCACCACTGGAAATAAGTTCCTGAATTGTGTAAGTATCAACGTGCATCATTGTTGCAGTGTGAAGCACAGTATCGCCGTACATATCTTTTTGATTAAGGTCTGCTCTGTAAGAAATTAAGAGAGGGTAAATTTCTGCAACTTTTTCTAACGGAATAATGAGCATGATTGGAGTTTTTCCAAGATTGTCTTTAGCATTTACGTTTGCACCAGAATCAAGAAGAATTTTTGCAATTTCTATGTTTCCGTAACGGATTGCTTCGTGTAAAGGTGTTGCTCCTGCACTGTCCTGGGCGCTTGTATCTGCGTTATTAATAAGAAGATATTCTGCAATTGCAGTGTGACCAAGTATCGAACAGTAGTGGAGTGGTGTTTGTCCGTCATCAAAACGTGAATTAAGGTTTCGTGAAGCAACGGCATCCTGAAAATATGTAAAATCTCTACCAGTATCTTCCGCACCATTTTGAATAAGTTCAGCAGCAATTTCTACAGCTGCGTAATCATCCATTTTGCTGAATGCAAGGTCAAGAGGAGTGTTTCCGTTGTCGTCTTTTATCGAAATTGGAATTCCTTTGCGTATACAAGTTTGAACGCCTTTTAAATTATCAGTTTCTACAAAATAATGAACAATAGTTTTTCCTTCTACGTCACGAATTTCGCCGGTTTTAGTTGTTACAAAAAGTTCGTAATATGCTGATGAACTAGAAATTCCCAAATCAAGAGCTGTAATTCCTTCTGAATTTCGTGCAAAAATATTAGCTCCCATTGCAGCTAGGCTTTTTGCAGCTTCGTAAGCTTCGTATTGAACGGCAACGTGGAGAGGAGTGTCGCCTGCATTGTTTTTAAGTTCCGGATCTGCGCCTTTTATCATAAAATATGTAATGAGGTCTGCATCGTTAATCATTGCGGCCATGTGAAGAACAGTGTTTCCTTCTTCATCAATTGAGTTTATGTCATTAGGAGTCTGGAATTTGCTTTTTGCCTGCTCAATTTTTCCAGCCTTAATTAATGCCTGTGGAGAATCTGGTTTTCCTATAATTTGTGTAGTCTGGCAGCCAAAAAAAAGACTTGCCGTAATTAATGTTGAAATTGCCGTAGTTGATAGAAGTGCGATTTTTTTATTCATCATTTCCCCTCGTGACGTTTTTATTAGAAAACGGTTCTATATGGTCTATATCGGAGGAAACGATAAATGAATTAAGGATTTTTTTTAGAATTAGTTTTACTGGCAGTTATTACAGATGCCCCAGATATTTGTCTGGAATTTATCTGAAGAAAAACCTTCTGGCAGTGCGTTAGAAACATCTTCCAGTTCTTTTGAAGTTTTTTCATCAAGAAAGATATCGTAAATTCCGCCGCATTTACTGCATTTAAAATGGATGTGATTTTTCATTTCTGCATCAAAGCGGAGTTTGTCGTCTTCTATTTTAATTGATTGAACTATATGTTTTTCTTCAAAAAGTTTGAGCGTGTTATAAACTGTAGTTTTTGAAAGTGTAGGGTAAATAGGATTAAGTTTGTTGTATACAGTTTCTACATCCGGATGAATTCGGTTTTCGTACAAATATGCGTAAACGGCAATTCTTTGGATGGAAGGTCTTACTCCAGCGTCCTGTAAAATTTTGTGATATAAATTATTCATCTTCTGATTTTCCTATAAAATTGTAATCATTATAATAATTGAATTGTTTTAAATTGTAAATAAAATTTGATTTTTCTGCTGATTTTTTAATATTTTTTTATATTATTTTTAGTTTTTTCTGTTTGACTTATGCACTTTATAGAGGTAAAATAGTATTTATAATATAACCCGGAGTCGGGAAAAACTCAGGAGGCCAAATTAAATGGCAAAAGTAGAACTTAAAGGTATTGGAAAAGTTTATGACGGCGGTGTTCGTGCTGTAACAAATTCTAATATCACAATTGAAGACAAGGAATTCTGCGTATTCGTAGGTCCTTCTGGATGCGGAAAATCAACAACTCTCCGTATGATTGCAGGTTTGGAAGACATTACTGAAGGTAAGCTCTTCATTGATGGAATTGAAATGAACGACGTTCCACCAAAGGATCGCGATATTGCGATGGTATTCCAGAACTACGCTCTTTATCCTCATATGACTGTATATGATAACATGGCATTCGGTCTTAAGATCCGCAAAATGGATAAGGCAGAAATTGACCGCCGTGTTCGTGATGCTGCAAAACAGCTTGACCTTGTTCAGTATCTTGATAGAAAACCAAAGGCACTTTCTGGTGGACAGAGACAGCGTGTTGCTGTAGGTCGTGCTATCGTTCGTAATCCAAAAGTATTCTTGTTCGATGAACCACTTTCTAACTTGGATGCTAAGCTTCGTGTAACAATGCGTTCTGAACTTGCTGCTCTTCATAACAGACTTCAGGCTACAATGATTTACGTAACTCATGACCAGATTGAAGCTATGACTCTTGGTACAAAAATCGTTGTAATGAAAGACGGATTTATCCAGCAGATTGGTGCTCCACTTTACCTCTACAACAACCCAATCAACAAGTTCGTAGCAGGATTTATTGGTACACCTCCAATGAACTTCATGACTGTAAAAGTTTTGGAAGAAAACGGAAAAATCGTTTGTGATGAAGGTTCTTTCAAGATTAACCCTACAGAACAGCAGGCTAAAACTCTTAAAGACTACATCGGTAAGGAAATTACATTCGGTATTCGTCCAGAAGACCTTACTTACACAGAAAAACCTGTTGCAAAAGATGATATGCAGATGAAGATTACAAACAAGGAACCACTTGGTGCCGAAACACATCTTTACCTCATTTCTAACAAAGGACAGAGCATTATTGCTAAAACAACTGCAAATGCTGAATTCCGCCTTGGTGACTCTGTAAACGTAGTTCCAAATATGGAAAAAGCTAAGTTCTTTGAAATCAACCCAGACGGTGAAGAATTGAATATTTGTGACCGCCAGATGATTGAAAAGAAATGGTAATTTCTGAATAACTGTCATTCTCGTGCTTGACACGAGAATCTGTTGTTTTTCAAGAAAGCAGACTGCTCGATTTGAGTGGTCTGTTTTTTTTTATGTAGAATGGCACAAAACTAAGCCTAGCCCAGATTGGAGAGCCGCGTAAGCGTTCCGAAGTGAAGGAATTGTCGGACGGAGTACGGCAATGACTGAACGCAGGAATGGAGCGAAAGCGGAAGCTCGGAAAGCTGGATTCTAAAAAGGGCGGCAGCCGGATGCTTTTGTATTGCGCTTTGTACGGTCTGCTCCAAAAAATCGTCCTTATTATAACTGCTATTTAAAAATCGGGCTTTTTATGTTAAAATCTTTTCATGCAGAAAAATTCCGTAGTTTTATATAAAAATTCTCCAGCTGTTGTGCAAGATCGTGACGGCGATAAATATGTGATTCGATTTTGTACTCAACCGGCAACTCCTGGTGGAAAAAAGGCTGTTTATGGTGAGCAGAAGGTTCGCGAAAAGGATGTGATTGTTTTGCATGAAGGTCCGTGTTCTTCGCTGGAAAAAGTTCTTGCTTGCGGGGCGGAAATTGGAACTGGAGCGGATGTTGGTTCTGGGGCATCTGCTTTTTCTTCCAAAATTCAGGAAACTTACGAACTTTTGCAGAGTGATGAATCAACTTCTACGGCGGAAATTGCATTGGATGAACTTGCGGAATATGCGCTTGGAAGTTTTAATGCGGACGAATCCTGGGCTTTTTATGCAGCGGTGAGCGGTTCGGTTTATTTTGCACCGGTTGCAGATGCTTTTAAGGATGGCAGGCTTGTTTTTGTACCTCGTTCGCAGGAAGAAATTGATTCAATTAATCAGAAAAAATATGAAAAAGAGCATGAAGCGGAAATTCGTGGTGCTTTTATAAAACGTCTAAAAGAACGTAAGCTTGATTTGCCGGCTGACGCAAAATTTATGGGCGAAGTTGAAGCGTTTGCCCTTAATAAAACCGATAAATCGCGGGTTTTGCAGGAAGCTGGAATTACACAAACTCCAGAAAAGGCTCATAAACTTTTAATAGAAAATGAAATCTGGGATTTTACAAAGAATCCTTATCCAACACGTTTTGGCTTTAGTTTTGATTCTGCAAAAGAACAGCTCGGTGCAATGCCGGAAGAAGACCGTTTTGACGTTCCGGGTGTAGCTTATGCAATTGATAGCGAGCATTCTACCGACCCTGATGATGCGGTTGCTTTTGACGGCGAATATCTTTGGGTTCACATTGCAGATCCTGCTTCTTCAGTAAAGCCAGATTCTTCTATTGATATAGCGGCTCGTGGTCGTGGAACTACGCTTTATATTCCAGAAGGTGCTTCCCGAATGTTGGCTGAATCTTGCCTTGAAGATTATGCTTTGGGCTTAAAAAATCCGTCTTGTGCTTTGTCTTTTAAAATTAAAGTAGATGAAAATAGTCAGATTGAATCTTGTGAAGTTTTGAAAACCCGAGTGCATGTTGAGCGATTAACTTATACTAAGGCGGAAGAATTGAAAGAAAGTGCGGAATTGAAGCCGCTTTTTGAAATTGCGCGTAAGAACAGGGCTCGCCGTGAAGCAAATGGGGCGGTAACAATTCAAATGCCCGAAGTTGATATTTATGTTGACCGTGAGACTAAAAAAGTTACAGTTGAACCTTCCGAGCGTTTTGAATCAAATGATATGATTGCTGAACTTATGATTATGGCGGGAGAAGGTGCTGCACGTTTTGCTTTTAAGAATCAGCTGCCGTTTATGTATGTAAGCCAGGAATCTCCAGAATTCCCAGCAAGTTTGCCGGATGGATGGGCAGGTGAGTTTGCGCGTATAAAATGTATGCGAAAACGTTCGGTTGGAATTACACCCGCTCCTCATGCAGGACTTGGTTTAAGTTTTTATAGTCAGGTTACTTCGCCGCTCCGTCGTTATGGAGATTTAATTTCGCATCAGCAGTTACGTGCATTTATAGAAGGTCGTCGTCCTCTTGCAAAAGATGAAATGCTTGAACGTGTTGCCGCTGGAGATGCCGCAAGTTTGGCTGCCCGTCAGGTTTCCCGTCTTAGTGAAATGCACTGGAAACTTGTATATTTGACTCAGAATCCCGATTTGACTTTT
>JAILCM010000154.1 GCA_024680155.1 Treponema sp. | reverse complement strand
GACAAGATGAAGAAAATCATGATGGATTCAGCATGGGACGGAAACTGGTTTATGCGTGCTTACGATGCAAACGGCCAGAAGATGGGTTCTAAGGAATGTGAAGAAGGACAGATCTTTATTGAACCACAGGGCTTTGCAATCATGTCTGATATCGACAAAGATGCAACAAAGAAGACTCTTGCCGCAATTGATGAACGCTTGAACACAAAACATGGACTTGTTTTGAACAATCCAGCTTTCAGCAAGTATTATATTCAGTACGGTGAAATCTCTACTTATCCGGGCGGATACAAAGAGAACGCTGGTATCTTCACTCATAACAACGCATGGATTATCTGTGCAGCAGCTTATGCAGGAGAAGGTAACCAGGCTTTCAAATATTACTCAGAAATTGCACCTGCATTTACAGAAGAAACTTCTGACATCCACAAGACAGAGCCATACGTATATGGCCAGATGATTGGTGGTAAGGATGCAGGTTCTGATATCGGACAGACAGGCAAAAACTTTGGTCAGGGTAAGAACTCTTGGCTTACAGGTACTGCAGCATGGAACATGGTTGCAATCAGCCAGTACATTCTGGGTATTCAGCCAGACTTCGACGGACTCAAAGTTGATCCATCAATTCCTTCTGACTGGGACGGCTTTACAGCAACTCGTCTCTTCCGCGGTGCTAAGTACAACATCACTATCAAAAACCCAAGCCATGTTTGCAAGGGTGTAAAGAGCATGGTTGTAGACGGCGCTGCAGTAGAAGGTTGCGTTGTACCTTACGTTGAAGGAAAGAAAGAAGTTAATGTTGAGATAACATTAGGTTAGTATGTCATTGCCGGGCTTGTCCCGGCAATCTTTATTTTAAAGTGTATTCGTAATTGCAAAAGCCAACTTCAGAAGCCATGTCTTTATAAAGATGAAGGCCGTTTCCAAGACAGTTTTTCCATTGCTTGCAGTTTTTGCACTTTCCGTGTTTTGTCCACGAACGGTCCCGCATATTTTTAAAACGATTATTCCAGATATCCATAAAATCAAAATTATTCTGATAAACATTTCCCTGAATAAAATCCTTTCCGCGCACACTCAAACAAGCGCCCACTGATCCATCGCACCATACTGAACCAACGTTTATACCGCCTCTGCAAAAAAAGAAATAATCACGCGCTTTCAGTTCGTATTTTCCAAGCCAGCCTTCACAAGCATAATTTACCCGAATTTGCTTTCCAAACTGCTTTCTTGTTTGCCAGATAAAATCCATAACCTGAACAAATTCTTCTTTTGAAAGTCCAAGGTCATTTTTTGCAGCCCTACCAGAAGGAAAAATTGTAAAAATACGCCACATTTTTACGCCGTTTTGAATAAGTTCTTCCCGAAGCTTTGGCAAAATTTCAATATTATTTTTATGAACACACGTAATAACATCAAAAACAAGACGATTTGGAATCTTTTTTTGAACCGCAACAGACATTTTTATTCCGTTCCAAACATTTTTATACGAAGAAGAATTCTGTCTTAAATAAGTGTGCTGCTCTTCAAGACCATCAAGACTAAAACTTAAAGAGCCCATGCCCGCATTTAAAAGAGAAGAAAAACGTTCCGGAGTTAAAAGCATTCCGTTTGTAACAATACCCCAGACAAAACCACGCTTGCATATTTCTTTTCCAACAAGCTCTAAATCATTTCTGAGCAAAGGCTCGCCACCGGTAATGCAAACTGCCATTCTTTTTGCAGGATTTTTTTCTTTTATATTATCAAGAACCTTTATAAAATCTTCTGCCGGCATATCAGAAATACCAGACTGTTTTAGGCAATCGCTTCCACAATGAAGGCAACTCAAATTACAGCGCAAAGTGCATTCCCAGAATAAATAGGTTAAATAATGATTCTTTGTAACACTTTTTTTATATTGTCTAAAGATTATTTTTTTTAAGAAGTTAGCCATTACTTATTTTCCAGATTAGTTTCGCCCAAATCAACATCTTCTTTTTCCGAAGACTCAGAAGTTCCGGCATCTATTGTTTTTGATTTAAAAGAACCGTTCTGGT
>JAILCM010000138.1 GCA_024680155.1 Treponema sp. | reverse complement strand
CGGCTTTTTGCAAATAAAAATCCTTTTCTTCATCATTACCAAGCTTTGAATAACAAAGAGCCGTCCGTTCATACGCAAACTGCAAGGATGGACACGCCACCGAAGCCTGATTTTCAAAAAAATTATTCCAAGCCGTAAGTGCTTTTTTATAATCAGTTTTTCTGCCAGAAAACTTTGCACGTTCCGTCAAAAAATATGCAAGCCAGTATCGCGGCCACGGGGCATCAGGATTCATTTCAATAGCGTGATTCATATTGTAAATAATATAACCACAAGCTTTTTTCTGCCATTTTTCATCAAGCCAGCCATAAATATAATCTTCATGCCATCTGTAAGAAAAAAGATATTCTGCATATTTTTCAAATTCCGCCATGTCTTCCTTGTAAGAAGCTGCCCACGAAACTTTACAAAACGAAACCGCAGACTTTCCGCTCATAAAAACATTTTCATTCAGATAATCCAGCGCTTCCGAAATATTCTGCTTTTCAAAACTGAATGGAAAATAATCTCCAAAACAATATTTTAAATACGAAACTGCAAGTCCCCACGAAAATTTATCCCATTGAACAACTTCGTTCATGTCTGTATCTTGGTATTTTTCAACCAGATCATACAAAGCTCTAAGATTATGCTCATTTATGACATAGGGATAAATAATTCCGTAAATACGTTTGTCAGTCACACAAAAATAATCATACCCAGTAAGAAACTCCGGCGAAAATTCATCAGTCAGATATTTACCGCTCAGAACCTTAAAATCAGAATCACCATAATTCGCCTTTGTGTAATCATCATTTCGAAGATTATAAATAATATAAGACGAATACTGACTGCCATAATGATTGTTCAAATAATAGCCGCTAGGATACCATAATTCATCTTGATTGTAGGGATGGTCGGGATTTTTATTTCCGTGCCCTGAACCGTAAAACATCACAGCCTTATCTTCTGGTTTTGATTCATCCATAATTTTGATTATAGTTTTCTGAGCCTGTAAATCTCGTGCGTTCAGAACTTTAGTTCCATCATTATAATCTTCGGGGTAAACAACACCTTCTTCAGGAAAAATAACTTTTATCGGGTCATCTTTGTGCAACGCATTCACACGACCAATTTCTTTTTGCATAAGATGTTGTTCATATTTCCAACCATAAGTGCACCATGGTGGAACTATCTGCATTTTGTAATTTTCATAATCGCAATCAGGAAGATATCCGTCACCATCTTCTTCTAAAAAGAGGTACCGCATTCCTGCATCGTAAAGTTTTTCCATATTTTCTGTCATCCAAAGAATAGGAAAAACCGTGCTATGATTTTCACCAATAAAAACAATTTTCTTGGAACGTAAATCTTCAAAAATCAAGTCTGCGGCATTTTTTTCGTTTTGGAGATTATAGGTTGTTTTGCAAGAAACAAGCAGACAAAGCAGGATAATTAAAAACAGATTAACACACTTTGCATTGCAAAAAATCTTGTAGCCACCAGATTTAAACTTTTTTTTGATCATAGAATACATTCTGCTCTCTCCAACTTTTTTACACTTGCTTCCCCGCCAGAATCTCCTTGTAATCCGTAAGATTCTTTTTTAGCAACGTCGGAATCTTCAGCTCATAAGGACATCGCTTCATGCAGGCACCACACTCGGTACAGTTTTCAATCTTCATCATTTCCTGCTGCCACTGCTCAGTTAACCAGTTTTGAGAAGGAGCACGACGAATCATCTGACTCATGCGGGCACACTGATTTATTACAATTCCAACTGAACACGGAGAACAATAACCGCAGCCACGGCAGAAATCTCCTAAAAGTTCTGCACGGTCTTTTTTAATAAGGACATCGAGTTCTGGTGTCATTGCGGGTTCGTCTTCAAAAAAGCTCAGCCATTCGTCCAGTTCCGATTCTTTTTGAATTCCCCAGATTGGTAAAACCGGATATTGCAGCATAAATGCCATGCAGGCGCGAGAATCAGTTAAAAGTCCACCGGAAAGCCCTTTCATCGCAATAAAGCCAACATTGTTTTTACAGCACTTTTCTACAAGAGCAATGTCACGCTCGGTTGCAAGATAAGAAAATGGAAATTGCAAGGTTTCGTAGAGTCCGCTATCTGCAATTTCTTCTGCAATGCCGATTTTGTGAGCGGTAATTCCAATGTGGCGGATTTTTCTCTGCGCTTTTGCTTCCTGCAAAACTTCGTAAAGTCCTGTTCCATCGCCCGGGCGGTAGCATTGTTTTACACAATGAAGCTGATATATGTCGATGTAGTCGGTTTTAAGATTTTTAAGAGAAGTTTCAAGGTCGGCACGAAGCTGTTCCGGAGTTTCAGCAGTTGATTTTGTTGCAATATAAATCTGTTCGCGCGAAAACGGCTGTTGGCTGTTCCCACGTTCATCAGGTTCTGAAGAAGGTATGAATCCGCAATTCTTTCCAAAAGCCTCGCCCAATTTTTCTTCGCTGTCTGAATAAGCGCGGGCAGTATCAAAAAAACGCATTCCGCCGTCATAAGCCTTCCGCAAAATCTTAACGGCAGTCTCCATATTTACACGCTGAACTGGAAGCGCACCAAAAGCATTCTGAGGAACTGTAATTCCCGTTGAACCTAAAGTGATT
>JAILCM010000116.1 GCA_024680155.1 Treponema sp. | reverse complement strand
ATGCCCTTAAAAAATCCAGTCTTAAAAAATCCTATATCCGGCCAGTTCCATTTAAGGCAGCGTAAAACAATAAAAAGGACGATAATCCCAAACAGCTTATTGATGAAGTTTTCTCCAAAAAAAGTTTCATCCATTCTTAGAAAAATAGCTTCAACACCATGCACCAGAATCAAGATTGCAAATATAATACAACAGAATATGACCGTATGCTTTTTAATTTTCTCATCCATATTGATTATTATACCAGAGCAAACGCATTATAAAAATACGTATATAATGTGTTTGTTCTGATTATTTTACAAATTTTTTTGCTACCCCCTCAAAAACTGTGATATAATTAATCAATAAAACAAGTGAGGCAGCAGGATGGAAGTTCCAGAAATACTTAAAACTCTTCGCGAAAAAAACAATCTTACTCAGGAAGAAATGGCAAAGCGTGTAAATATTTCAAGACAGGCTGTGAGCCGTTGGGAAACTGGGGAAACTCAACCGAATCCCGAGATGCTCAAAGTTCTTTCGCGTGAATTCAATGTTTCTATAAATACTCTGCTTGGTTCACCGCGCAAGCTTTTCTGCCAGTGCTGCGGAATGCCTCTCACCGAAGATTCCATGATTAGCCGTGAACCAGACCAGAGCTTTAACGAAGACTACTGCAAATGGTGCTACGTAGACGGCGATTTTATTTACAAGCAGAAAGATTCCCTTATTGATTTTCTTTTGCAAAACATACCCAACCCGCAAAACCAGAGTGATGATGAACGCAGACAATTTTATGATACAATGCTTTCTCAACTCAAGCACTGGAAGGCGTAAAAAGCAACAACCTGTTTCTTTTTTTCCCCGCTACTCCGTGTTATACTAATGTCATAAGGAGGGCAAACATTATGCCAAGACCAAGCACAAAAGAAGACCTGCTCAAAGCAGCACAAGAAAACTACACAGAACTTATGAACTTTATTGATGGAATGACAGAAAAGGAGCTCAACACTCCGTTCGATTTTTCTGGCCAGCCAAGCAAAAAAGAAGCACACTGGAGCCGCGACAAAAACGTACGCGACGTTCTGATTCACCTGTACGAATGGCACAAGCTTATGATGCAATTCCCAAAGAACAACGAAAAAGTCACCGACAGCAAAAAAGCAATTTCAATTTTACCGCCAGATTACAGCTGGAAAACCTACGGCGCAATGAACATAATGTTCTGGAAAAGTCATCAGGAAACGAGCCTCGAGTCCGCAAAAGCCCTCTTCAAAAAGAGCCATACCGACGTAATGAAACTCATCGAAAGCTACACAAACGAAGAACTCTTCAAAGCCAAATATTTCTGCTGGACCGGCAACTCGTCACTCGGGTCATTCTTTGTAAGCAACACCTCCAGCCACTACGCATGGGCAATTAAGAAGCTTAAGGCACATAGAAAGAACTGCGGAAAGGCATAATCGATTTTTTTAAGCAAAAAATGATTATAGGGCAGATGTACCTCTACATCGCCCTTCAAATCCCTAAGTCATTTCATTTCTATTAAGAAACAACTTCCACCACACGAATCGCAAAATTTTCATCTGCAATACAAATTTCACCACGAGCAACAACTTTTCCTGCTCTAATAATCAGCGTCATCTCACCTGCCCTCTGTTTTAGAATTAGATAAGAACCTTGATGAAGCCCTGCAATCTCCTGTTTTGTAAGATACGCACTTCCAAGCTGAATCGAAATAAAATCTTTTTCGTCATACACAATGTCATTCAGCTGAGTAGTTTCGGCAATTTCCAGCCCAAAAAGGTCATCAATTGAAACTGTTTTTCCAGTATGAATTACACGGTCTTCGAAAACAAGATTCAAGCCTTCATTTTCTTTTTTATCAAGAATCAAAATTGTTCCAGGTTCAAGACAAACATTTTCAGGGCGGAATCTTCCAAATTCAACAAAAACATTATCCGGCTGTTCACGACTTTTTATATTAGAAAGATTCTGAAATCTGATTTTTCCACCTAAAATTCCATTGCTTCCACCATCGCCAAAAAAGCCACCCAGCAACATTTCTTCTATTATAGTGTCGCTGAATTGAATATTTATCCAACCTTCTTCACTGCCGACTTTTCCTTTAAGCCCCAGCAAAAGCATCATGCGGTTTTCTTCCTGACGGGCAGTATTTGTATTTGCCGCAGAACTTGTATTATCAAGACTGAATTTTTCAGCGGCAATTTTTCCGCCCGTTCTTGAACAAATACTTTCCTGCAAAAGAAAAATCACAGTTTTCAAAAAATACTGCTTAAAAACTTCAAGATCAAAGCTTGTAATCAAATCGTATTTGGTAAAATCCTGCTTTAAAAGCGCTTTTGCAAGCTGAGGGTCAACTTCCACCGTAAAACCACCGTTTGCAAAATCAAAATCATAGAAAAAACACTTTTGCGGAATCGAATGCAAAAACTCCCAGTTTACCATCTGGTCAACATTATCGCGCCAGAATTCACAGCGCTCATTCAAAATTGCCGTAAAATCCTGATTCATTGCGCGGCAAATATCTTCGCCCAGAATCCAAAGTTCACGCTGCATATATCGAGGGTAACGGTCCGGCTGGCGAAAATCATAATCTTTTATTTTTTTACCGCTCACATCCTGACTGATTGGAATATCGCCATTCAAAATTGATTCAACTTCAACTCCAAATATTTCCGCAAGTTTTGGAAGAACCGACACATCGGGGCAACCTTCACCACGCTCCCACTTAGAAACGGCTTTATCTGTAACATTGCACTTTTCGGCAAGTTCTTTTTGAGTCATCCCTTTGCGATTTCTCATTTCATAAATTAAAAGTCCAGTTTTTTCTGCATTCATATAAACCTCCTGCGTAAGTTAGAAAATTGGAGCCGGCTTCCGTCTTACAAAATCATCATAACACAGCATTTCTGAAATTGTAAATCGACAGTTAGTTTACGCAAGTAGAATTTTGAGTAGAGTCCCAGCATACATATTAAAAATCATAACACAGCTAAACCGATTTTTCTACGCTTTATTTTTCATAAATTCCACACATTTTTTTTCATGATTCCTGCGCTATTTTTCCCTTGTTACCTACACAATTTTTCATGCATTCTTGACACATCCCCACCATTTGAAGTATAAATATTTAACGACAAAGAGGTCGTAGATAATGTTTTGCAAATACGCGAAGCACTGTCTACGGCCTCTTTTTTTTTGC
>JAILCM010000092.1 GCA_024680155.1 Treponema sp. | reverse complement strand
AAACCAAAAGTGTACTCGTGCGGTCAAAAAATCCGATTGAAAGAGATGAGTTGTTCAGGGCTATCAGTGAGGCAGGGTATACTTTAATAAAAATAGATTGATCTCTGCATTAAATTATTTGTTTTTCAATAAAGAATGATTCTCATCCATAAACGGAATTCCCATCATGTGCATCATGCCGTAGCGGGTAAATTCTTCAATATTTTCTACGTACTGGAACGCGGCTTTTTTAGACATTTTGTGTGTAATAATTTCTACGAATGCATTTATAACTGTGGACGCTATAAAATGAACGGTCATTTTGTCGATTTTTTTTGTAGAGATTTGATTTTTGTACATCCAATTAAAAGTCTGGGCGCAGTTTTTTGTGTAAAGTTCGCAGATTTCTTCCTGAAAATGTTCGTGGGTACTTCCAGCCGATTTAGTAAGCAGCAGTGTAAACGCATCAAAATTTTCAAAAATATAGTTCAAAAGTTCGTTTGTCTGTTTTGCTTCCTGTTCAAAATGTTCCTTGGAAACAAGATTGTCTAAATCCATATGATGTGAAACATCCGCGAGCATTACTGATTTTGTAATAAAATCTATGGCCTCGTCTACAAGGGCGCAAAAAAGAGCATCTTTATCTTTAAAATGGCGGTACATGGCACCTGTGGTTAGTCTAGCGTTTGCTGCAATTGTACGCAAAGATGCATTCATGAATCCTTTTTCAAGGAATTCTGTCATTGCGCCTTCGAGAATCTTCTTTTTTTTTTCTGCAGATGCATCGCTCATAATGATAGTTTACTGTTAAAATCTTGCACAAGTCAAGAAAAAGATAACATTGTTATCAAAATTTCTCTAAATTCTATTGACTAGATAACACTGTTACCGCTAAGATAACAGTGTTATCATAAAATGTTAGTTAAGTATAACACAGGAGGATATTTTTGAAAGTTACAAAAATCAACGATTGGTTTGAAAAGTTTGGCCGCTTCGAAGTAAAGCACCGCTGGGGTTTTATTATCGGGCTTTTAGTAATCACAATTATCGGTTGTCTTGGACTTCCGCGTCTTAAGCTTGATAATGGCGAAGAAGACTGGTTCGACAACTGGGAAGAAACAAAAAAGAATCAGGATCATTTTGAAGACATTTTTGGTTCAACAGACACACTTATGGCTCATATAAAAGCAAAAGATGTTTTTGACCCGGAAATTTTACAAATGATAGATGAACTTGGCGATGACCTTTTGAATAACGTTCCATACGCTTCAAGCATTACTTCTTTGATGGAACTTTCAATTCCAATTGGAACCGATGATGGTTTTGAAGTAAAAAGTCCTTTTGAAGACGGCGTTCCTTCTGACCCACAGGAGCTTGCAGAAAAAAAAGCATTCATTCTTAGCCGCGAGTCTCTGGTAAATAGCCTTGTAAGTGAGGACTGCACCGAAACCTGGCTCATCGTAAATCTTGAACAGTATTCCGACAGCCTTGATGAAGCAATGGCAAAAATTGCTCCTCCCGCTATGAAAATCTTTACATCCGACAAATACCGCTCCAACGAAAAATGGGAGCTTCGTCCTGCAGGTTTATCTTACACTGAATATGAAGAAGAAGCCGCAACAATGCAGCAGTGCCTTTCTAGAATTGGAATCGGTTTTATTGTAATGCTTCTTTGCTTGATTATTTTTATCCGTTCTCTTCGTGGAGTTGTAGTTCCAACACTTGCTACAGTCGGTGCTCTTGCAACAACACTTGGTTTTTCAGCATGGCTCAACATCAAAGGTAATAACACAATGATTCTTGTTACCGTGCTTCTTTCAATGGCGCTCGCAGTTGGTTATGCAGTTCACTATATCAACAGTTTTAAGATGTATTTCCGCAAAACCGGTAAACGCAAAGAATCAATCGTAATGGGTATCCGTGATTCAGGCTGGGCACTTTTCTTTACCGTAATTACAACAATGGCTGGTATGCTTTCTTTCCTTGCCGCTGGAATTAAACCAATGCGCTGGGTTGGAGCAATCACTGCCGCCGCAGTTTTTGCAGTATTTGTTTACACAATGATTTTACTTCCATGTTTCTATAGTTTTGGAAAAGACAAAGAGCCTGATCAAAATTTTGTAGACACTGCAGGAAGTACAAAATCTGACCTTCGCGTAGAAGCAATGGGAAAATCAATTCTCAATAAAAAATGGATTACAGTTATTGTTGGAGCAGTAGTTATGATTGTCTGCATTCCTGGCATTTTCAGAATAAAAGTAAACATGAACTATTCCGAGATGATGGGGGAACGCACTCCTTATATCAAGCGCCTTATGGAAATTACCCGCAGTCAGCTTGGAAGCCAGTACAGTTACGAAGTTCTTATTGAATACGATGATGAAGATGCAATCAAAAATCCAGAAGTTCTTAAAAGAATGGACGAACTTAGCCGCCGAATTGGAACTTTAAGCATGACAAAGGTTTCAAACGGAAAAGAGCGTGTTTCTTCAGTTACAAAAGTTATCAAAGAAATGAACCGCACACTTAACGGAGACGATCCTGATTTTTATGTAATTCCAGATGACCAGGACCTTGTAAGCCAGATTATGTTCCTTTACGAAATTTCTGGCGGAACAGACCTTTACGATTACATCAGCGAAGATTTCCGTGCCGCATACCTTCATGTAGAACTTTCAGGTTACGATGGCGAAGAATGTGTAAAAAATATGGACGAAGTTGCCCTTTGGGTAAAAGAGCTTTTCCCTGATGCAACAAATGCCGGAGTTGTCGGCGAAGTTATGCAGTATGCAAAAATGAACGGAAAACTTGTACGCGGTTCAATTAAATCAATCGGAACCTCGCTTATCATCATCCTTCTTATGCTCATTCTTGCCTTTACATCACTTCGCACAGGAATTATCGCTATGATTCCAAATATCGCACCAATGGTATTAATTGCCGGCGTTATGGGCTACCTTGGCTGGAACCTGGACATGATTACCGCAATGATTCTTCCGATGATACTTGGTATAGCCGTAGATGACACAATCCATTTTACAAACCATATCAAATATCACTTTGAACTTACCGGAAATTATCGCACTGCAATCGAAAATTCCTACCGCGAAATCGGAAAAACAATGATTATGACAACAATCATCCTTTGCGCAATGTTCGTAATCTTCCTTACAAGTACAATGAACGTTCTTACCCGCCTCGGCTGGCTTTCTATTATCGGACTTGCCGGAGCTTTGATTGCAGACTACACGGTAACCCCAGTCTTGTTATACATCACAAAACCTTTTGGAAAAGAAAGAAAATAGGAGATAAAAATGAAAAAAATTATTCTTACACTTACAACTATCTTACTCGCCGCAAGCCTCAACGCACAAACCGGCTACGACATTATGAAAAAAGCAGACGAAGTTCCAGAGCCAAAAACTTCTTCTTCAACTGCAACACTTACAATTCATTCAAAAAAAGGTTCAGACCGAATCCGCGAAGTTATAATGAAAAGTAAAGACTTTGGCGACGTAGAAAAAAGCGTAATCGTCTTTACAACACCAAAAGACGTAAGCGGAACCGGCTACCTTATGTTCGACTACACAGATGAAAGCAAAGATTCCGACAACTGGCTTTACATGCCTGCAATGAAAAAGACCCGCCGTATTGCCTCAAGTGGAAGCGAAAGCGAAGGAAGCTTTATGGGAACCGACTTTACCTACCAGGA
>JAILCM010000079.1 GCA_024680155.1 Treponema sp. | reverse complement strand
CGTGGCATTCCATATATCTTGGGAAGCGAAAATCCTTCTGTTGGTTTTGACTGTTCTTCCTTTGTTCGTTATTCTGCAAAAAATGGAATCGACGTTGACTTACCTCGTACCGCACAAAGACAGTACGACAGTGTATTAAAAATTTCTGCTTCCGAACGCGAACCTGGTGACCTTTTGTTTTTTAGGAGTTATGGTAAAATAAGTCATGTAGGAATATATCTTGGCCGTTATGAGGGTGAAGGCGATTTTAATGGAAAAGAAATTTTTATAAATGTTGCAAGCGAAGGTCCTCGTACAGGTGTTACAATCAGTGCCCTTGATGCTCCATACTGGAAAAAACATTATTCTTCAAGCGGTCGTTTTATTCCATCTTCTAAAGAAATTGTTGAAGCTATTGTTGTAAATGGACAAGAATATGATGAAAAAGTAGAATAGAACAGAGACTGTCATTTTTGCACACCACCATCACTAGCAGAAAAAAAGTTTTACTCTTAGTAATTCTTACATCACAATTTCCATCCGCTAGTTGTCCGCCAGCCTACAAGGCACTAATGCAGGAATATTTCGGTTAAATTATATGCAAATACTAAAGTTTTTATGCTATAATAAAACAGAGGTAAGAGTATGCCTGAACTAAAACGATTTGATGGAATTGTTATTTATATGATGTTCAATGATATAAAACATCATAATAAGCCTCATGTACATGTTTTTTACGGAGAATTCAGGGCATCTGTTGCAATAGACGGAACTCTTTTAGCTGGGGAATTGCCGGCAAAGCAGTTAAAGGCTGTTCAGGATTGGTTAAAAAACAATGAAGAAAAAGCGTATGCCGCATGGAATCTTGCAGTTCAGAATAAGCACTTTGATAAGATTGATTCATAGGAGGTAAATATATGCATGAAGAAAATGGAATTGTATATTCAGATAATCCAGAGCCTATGTTGACTGTTCTAGAAGTAAGGCACATGTACAGTGGTGTTTACCTGTTAAAGTTTTCAAACGGAGTTACAAAACTTTTTGATACAACAATTCTTGAGGGAGAAGTCTTTGAACCTTTAAAGAATCCCGAAGTTTACGAAAACCCCAAAATAGAATATGGTATTGTAACCTGGAATAATGGCGAAATTGATTGTGCTCCTGAATATATGTATGAACATGGTTTTGTTTACAACACAGAGGATATTGTTACAGTAGCATAATAGTTTTATGTAATAAGATTTTACTTTCATATTAGGCTCTAAATTAAGGAGCTTATAGAAAAAAAATACCAGCTGCTTCTGACCGGCAGTTGTTGTTTTTCGTCGTTTTGTAATTTTTTTTTCGGCGAGTTGTAAATATCTAAGAATATGACGAAAACTCAGAATAGAACATAGTCTGTCATTGTAAGCGCGAACTGTTTTTTTATATACCATTACTGTACATATCATCAATTCCAATCAGTTTACAGTTCTGTACATTTTTTCTTATAAAATCTGAAAACCCGCTGAGGGAGAAAAAGCAGACGAGTGGATTTGATACAAGCAGATATTTTATTTTATCCATCAGCTTTTCATACTCCATTTTATCAAACTGGCGAAATTCATTTCGGTTAACTCATGTTATAATTATGTTTCATTTAAAATCAAAATTATTCTTATCATAATGTTCTCTGATAAAGCCTGACCTTTTTTTTGAGCAGGCTTTATTTCTGATTCCCGCCCATGCCCCAGTTTTCGAGTGGAGGTTCGTTTATCACAATAAAAACATCGGTGTCCGCAATGCCAAGTTTTTCACAAAGCAGGCAGGTGATTTTTTCTATCGCATCTTTTTTCTGCTCGCGACTTCTTCCCGGAAAAATTGTAAGTTCAATAATCATAAAGTTTTCGGTCTTTTCCTCCGGTGCTTCCCAGCTAGTTTTATCAAACTCTTCAATCCGCTGGAACCTGTCCCAGTCGGCAATTCCAAAAGCGTCAATCAAGCCCTGGTGAATACAATCAAAAAGAGTCTCCTTAAATTCAGGAGTTTTCCCGGCCAGCATATTAACTTTTACTAAGGGCATTTTTTCTCCAGATTGTGGATTTCTTCCAGTTTTGGTGGATTAAGTGGCAGCGGGAAACGTGAAATTGCAATGGCTGAGCAGGCACTTGCAAAACGAACAAGTTCATCATCGTTCAGGCCGTGAAGAAGACCATAAACACAG
>JAILCM010000189.1 GCA_024680155.1 Treponema sp. | reverse complement strand
ACATAAAATGCCGGTCTTGCTTTCAAAGAACCATTTTTCGGTGGTTTCTTTTTCAAGCTTGTTTAGACCGGCGTGGTAAAACCTTGCGGTTCCAGAACCAAAACAGACATTCAGCTCTTGTGCCATATCTTCTGCTTTGTTTCTTGTTCCGCAAAACACAATCATTGGTCGCATTTCCGATTTTGCCAGAAAAAGTACTTCTTTCTTTTTTGCAGCTGCTCTTCGTACAAAGTAATGAATATTTTGTCTGTCACTCTCGCTTCTTACAATATGAGCTTCACCACCAAAAAGAATTTCACATACTGATTGCAAAACTTCAGGAGATGCCGTCGCCGTAAAAGCTGTTACAAGCTCTGGTTCCAAAAAACTAATCACATCCCCAAGCTTTAAATAAGACTTTCTGAACGAATTTCCCCATTCCGAAACGCAGTGTGCCTCGTCAATAGCGATGTGCCTTATTTTCAAAAGCTTCAACTCTTCCAAAAGTTCCATATTTTCAAGAACTTCCGGGTTTGCAATAATGATTTTAGCACCTTCTTTTACCTTTTCAAAATTCAGTTGCCGTTCTTCAGGACTTTGTCCACCTCTAAAAATTACACATCCAAGATTTCCCGCTTCCATTCGCCTGTACTGGTCAGACATTAGTGCAAGCAATGGATAAATAATCATAGTTGGTCCATCCAAAAACAACGCCGGAATCTGAAAACAAAGCGACTTTCCAGCCCCAGTTGGCAGCAAAACAATCTGTTGTCCCTTACAAAAAGAATCTGAATCTTCTTCAATAAAAGCTTTTCGCTCTTTTTCTGTTAGTTTTTCCAGCTGTCTTTTGTAATCATACGCTTCCAGAATGTTCGCAATAACCATTCTTTGCCACGGATACAGATATTGAATTCCAAAATTCTCGCGTGCCGCACGGCTCACAGAATCTTCTTCAATAAATTCCCCTTGGGCAAACGAATCAGGCTGTAAGTTTTGTGTTTCTTTTTCTGTAAGTTTTTCCACATATATAATATAGGCAAAAAGGTAACGTTTCGGACCAGATTCCTGAAAAAAAATGAGAAAAAATCATCTTTTTAAAATCTTTGATAATTAGAAATGCTATTCTGCAGGGGCTTCGGCGGCAGCAGCGGCTTTTCCACCTTCTGCGGCTTCTTGTTTAGGAGCAGGGGCGGCAGCTGGCTTTTTCTTTAATTTTGGACGTTTCGGTTTCTTTTCGTAATTTACGATGAATTTTGTAAATGCAATCACCAGAATCATTGTGACAACAATTACAATTACTCGCCAGTCTTTTATAACACCCAGAATCACTGGTAAAAGTTCTTTAAAATCTATTTTCATTTTTCACCACGCCAAAAATCAGTTTTATTTCTTTATCAGCCTTTCCCTAAAATCAATTTAATCCATAATCGTAATTTCTACACGACGGTTCAAAATTCGGCCTTCTTCGGTTGCATTTGAAGCAAACGGTTCATCAGAGCCTTTTCCCTGTGTAAAAATATGGTACTCATCACGAACGCCAAGTTCTTCAAGGTAAGCGGCAACACTTTCTGCACGTTCTTCCGAAAGCTGCTGTCTTGCTTTTTTAGTTCCACGCGCCGCACAATGTCCGGTAATAAGTAAATCATTTGAAAAATTAGAAAGAATTTTTGCAATTTTCTTAATCTTGAGTTTTTCTGACTCCAAAAGAACGTTAGAATCCGGTTCAAACTGAATGCGGTCAAGACTGATTGTTAATCCTTTTTCGCCTTTTTTAACGCTTACATTTTCCAAATCCATTTCTTTAAATGAATCTTTAAGTTCCTGAACCGTTGCATCATCATTTACAGATTTATACTGAGTAATTTCGGCACGAGCATTTCCTGTAAAAACGTAAACGTTGCCCATAACATCGGTAATATTTATCTGAAAAACTTCATCATAATGATTTAAAAGCCCCTTTTTGTTATCCCAATACAAAGTCTGTTTTGAAAATCCTTTTGACGAACGAAGCGTACATCCATTCTGCAAACTTTCTTCCGGCGACTCATAATCAAACTCGTATTCAACTTCAATCACATTCAATTTTGTGTCATTTTCGGTAACATCTTTTACGTAAGTGTAATTAGCTTCAAACGGAAAAATCAAAGCTTTATCCATATTAAAGGCTTTCCGCACATCCTGAACTTCTTTTCCGCTTGCAGTCCAAGTATCACCAGGGCGAACTTTTTTTTCTGTAAAAACCGGAACATTGCGGACTGTCGGCATGTAAATATCATCAGAAATTGTAAGAATGCCGTTTTCTTTTCGCATAAAAACTGATGTTGATTCTTCGCCCCAACTCAAATGCCTGCCAGAACGGTTAGAAATTGAATCTTCGGTGGTCATGTAAGTTGCATAAATAAACGCTTCTTTGTCGGCCGCAACATTCATCACGCTGGATGTAATTCGGTTTATAATCTGCGCATGATGATTTAAAGTTCCGTTGATGTAAACGTCTTCTTCAACTGTAGAAATATAACTTCCAGAATCGCCCTTACTCTGCTTAAATTTAAATTGAACTGCCGGTTCTGCCGCAAAAAGAACATTTCCACTTAAAATTGCTGCTGCAGCCAGAACTGATAAAATTGACCGTTTCATAAAAGCTTTCAATCTCCTATAATAAAATCATGAACTATTTTCAAAAAATTCAATCTATCTTTATAAATCATTTATCGGCTTTTACGTTACTTTTTGCAGTGCTAACTGTGATTTTTTTAGTTTTGCTTGTGGTTCAAAGGCTGCGATTTTCAAAAAAAATGAAAAATATTCGTGGGGATGCAGTAAAACGTTCGCGTGCAGTTTTAAATGGCCAGCTTACAGAACAAATTGCACCGTTTCTTCCAAATTTTCCGTGTAAGCCTTGTGACGTTCAGTTTTTAGGTAAGCCTGTTGATTTTGTAGCTTTTACTGGACTTTC
>JAILCM010000049.1 GCA_024680155.1 Treponema sp. | reverse complement strand
AATTTTGTTTCTTTTGAAGAATTCTACACTCTTGGCGAAAAAGCAATTTTCCAGTGCGGAACCCTTTATCTTGACGGTCGTTCCTGCGATTTATGTTTTAAAGTTCTTGATATTGCCAAACACGGAACAATGGCTGCACTTTCTCAATGTTACCTTGCTTATTGTGACTGTACAAAACGCGGAAATTCGGATGAAAAAATGCAGATTGCCGCCCTTATTTCAAACGGCAGCGTAGACAATATAATAGTGGGCCGCAACGGAGTTTTCTTTGACCGCAACGGAAACGACTGGGATGCAACAATCGTAAAAATCATCGACAATCCAATTAACATAAAACAGGCATTCCTTTCGCCATACAAAAAATTAATGCGCTTTGTTCAGGAAAAAATTGCAAAGGTAGCCGCCGAAAAAGAAGCCGCCGCTCTTGAAAAAATGACCGCCGTTGTAGACAATCCAAAAGCTGCCAACGATTTACAAAAGAACGAACTTCTTAAAAAAGGCGTTGACGTTGGAACAATTGCCGCATTGAGCGTTACTTTTACAGGTATTGCGGGAGTTGTAGGAACCATAGTTGGAATTATAACTAAAACCTGGTGGATGCCGTTCGTCTG
This sequence comes from Treponema sp., assembly GCA_024680155.1. GTDB lineage: Bacteria > Spirochaetota > Spirochaetia > Treponematales > Treponemataceae > Treponema_D. The sequence continues at coordinate 7,487 of JAILCM010000049.1, read as the reverse complement.
CATAATCGGATTAATGCTTATAATTTCTCTTCCGTCAATGATTCTTGCATATTTAAAACTTCGCCAGAGAAATATAGCTCCAATTTTGGATGCAAGCGGTTGGGCCATAAACGGAAACGCAAAAATATCGACACTTCTTGGAAAATCACTTACAAATCTTCCGCACCGTCCTGCACGAATGTTCATTTCTACAAAAGATCCGTTCGCAACAAAAAAATTCCCGTGGAAACGCCTTCTTTTGCTTGTAATAATTCTTGCTCTGATAATTTGCGGAATTGTAACGATTATAAAGAATCCAAACGGAATCAGCGGTGTGTGGGAAAATTTAAAAGCGACCTTTGCAAAGTTCACTCTAAATGCACAGCAAGTTCCGCCAGTTGAATAAGTTTTGAATACTTATCTCAATCTTCGGGCCAGATCCTGGAGCTGGTTCATATCCATACCTTTGAGTGCATTCGGGTCAAGTCCGCCCAAACCACCAGCTCCGCCCATCATACTTGGATCCAAGCCCATCTGGTTCATCATGCGCCCCTGAAGTCCACGGTTTCGACTTACTTTTTTCATCATAAGCTTTGTTTTTTCAAACTGTTTGATAAGTTTATTTACTTCGGCAACACTTGTACCAGAACCTTTTGCAATTCTCTTGCGGCGGCTTGGTCCAATTATAAGATGATTCATTCTTTCTTTATATGTCATCGACTGGATAATAGCTTCCTGTTTTTTCATTCCGCTCATATCCATCTGGCTTGCGTCAATTCCGCTCATTCCAGGCATCATTTCCAGAATAGACTGCATAGACCCCATCTTTTTTACCGACTGGAACTGTTCAAGCATATCCTGCAACGTAAACTCATTGCGCTGCATTTTTTTCTGAAGTTTAAGCGCTTCTTCCTGATCAACGGTTTCCTGTGCTTTTTCAACCAAAGAAACAACATCACCCATACCAAGAATTCGGCTTGCAATTCGTTCAGGATGGAAAACTTCAAAATCTTCTGTTTTTTCACCGGTACCAATAAAGAGAATCGGTTTACCCGTGATTGTTTTAAGAGAAAGAGCCGCACCACCACGAGCATCAGAGTCAAATTTTGTAAGAATTACGCCGGTAAGTCCAAGCTGTTCATCAAAAGATTTAGCAATATCAACTGCATTCTGACCGGTCATTGCATCTGCAACAAGAAGAACTTCGCAAGGATCTGTAGCCTTTTTTACGCGTACAAGTTCATCCATCATTGCTTCATCAATCTGCAAGCGTCCGGCGGTATCTATAATAATTGTGTCGTAACCATTTTTTCTCGCAAAATCGATTGAATCTTTTGCATTTTTTACGGCATCTTTTGAATTTTCTTTGTAAACAGGAACACCAATTTTTTCGCCAAGCTGACTAAGCTGTTCTACGGCAGCAGGACGAACCAAGTCACACGCAGCAAGGAGCGGTTTACGACCTTCTTTTTTAAGACGGGCTGCAAGTTTGTGTGCGGCAGTTGTTTTACCGGCACCCTGAAGACCAAGCATCAAAATTACAGACTGAGTATCAGGTCCTTTTAAGTGCAAATCCTGTTTTGTATCTCCGAGCATTCCAACCATCTTGTCATAGATGATTTTTGTAAACTGCTGTCCCGGATTTACTGATTTAAGGACTTTTTCACCTTTTGCTTCTTCAATTGTGGAATTTACAAAACGGCGTACAACACGAAGATTAACATCAGCTTCGAGCAATGCCATTTTAATTTCTTCAACAGCATCCTCAATATTTTTTTCAGAAATTGTAGCTTTTCCGCTGATTTTTCTAAAAATATTGCTGAAAGTTCCCGTGATTTTTTCTAACATTTGTACACCGTCCTAGTTTTAATAATTCAAATATTCTTTTATTAAATCTTCCAATGAAATTTCTTTGTTCAAAATTCTATACAAGCCGTTGCTCAATGGAAGTTTTAAGTCTTTTTTTACAGAAATTTCATGAACGTATTTACAGGCAATTGCACCTTCCGGCAAGTACCCGATTTTTCCGACATTTGCAATCAAATCATCAATGTCTTTGAATTTTGAAAGCATATCAGTTTTTATAATATCCTGACCAAATCGTCGATTGCGGCCATATTTACTTTTACAAGTTACATCCAAATCACCAACGCCAGAAACTGAAGCGAAAGTTTCGGCATGAGTTGCTCCCATTGCAAATCCAAGTGTTTGAATTTCGTTTAAACCAGCCGCGAACAAAAGGCTTTCTGTGTTATCACCAACAATATCACTTGTTTCCGAAAGTGCATCAAGTGCTCCGTAAACAACTGCAATTACATTTTTTGCAGCCGCACAAATCTGAACGCCAACAACATCAAAACTTGAATAAACCATCAAGCCAGGCACTCTAAGCAATTCACGCACTTTAATTGAATTTCGAGGATTAAGAGAAGCCGCAACAAGACCTGTAATTTTTCCCATTGCAACTTCCTCGGCGTGAGATGGACCTGCAACATAAACTGTACAATCTTTATAAACTTCTGGAAGAGCTTCTTCCATTGTTTCAAGAATAAGTTTAGGTCCGTTTGGAGAAGGTACAAAACCTTTTGTAAGAGCCGCAATTACTGTTGAACCATCGGCAATATTTGGAACATCTGTAATCTTTTTTAGTGTAGAAGCAAGATACAAAGAAGGCGACGCAATAATAAGAAATTCTTTATCGGCAGCTACAGCCCTGATATCATTTGAACAAGTAATTGATTCATCAAGCTTATAGCCCGGAAGAAATTTCTTATTTTCGTGTTCATTATTAATTGAATTTACAACTTCATCTTCCAAAGCCCAAATCTGAACTTTGTGTTTACCTCTTGCAAGAGCCTGAGCCAATCCTGTTCCCCAGGCACCGCCACCAATAATTCCAACAGATTTAGTTTCCATAGTTTAGTTTATTCCAAAAAAAAATTAATACCATCCGGTACAACAATCATGCCAGTCAAAAATTTCTTCGTCTTTGAACCAAAGTTTAATTTCACGTTCAGCACTTTCATCACTGTCAGAAGCATGAATAATATTTCTTGCTGTATGTGAACAATAATCTCCACGAATTGTTCCAGGTTCTGCGTCAACTGGTTTTGTTTTACCAACCAATTTTCTTGTAAGAACAACACAATCTTCTGCCTGAAGAACCAATGCAACAACTGGTCCAGAAACTAAATAATCTACTAAATCATCAAAAAAGGGCTTTCCTTTGTGCTCAGCATAGTGTGTTTCTGCAAGCTCTTTTGAAGGATGTACCATTTTTAATCCAATAATTTTAAGTCCTTTCTTTTCAAGACGCGAAAGGATTTCACCAACCAACCGGCGATTTACAACACCCGGTTTCAACATAGCAAAACATCTACTCATAATCTAATTATTATAATATATACAAAGGGATTTTTCAACCGCTTCTATAATTTCATCGGGTGTACTGGCTCCTGCTGTTATTCCAACAGCGCTCATTTTATAAAATTCCGTTGGAATTTCACTGGCCGTTTGAATTAAAGCGGCGTTTTTACAATTTGCTGCGGCAGTTTGGAAAAGCCGTTTTGTATTTGCAGATTTTTTTCCACCAACAACTAAAACTCCATCCACATTTTTGCAAAGTTCAACCAAAGCTTCCTGACGTTCACGTGTTGCTGGACAAATCGTATTCATTACATCAATATTTTTTATTTTTTTTCTAAGGATCATTTCTATCTGATCAAACTCTTTTTCACTGTAAGTCGTCTGGCTCATAAGAATTGCATTAATTTCACCATTTTCCGGCAAATTAAGATTTTCAGCTTCTTCTTTATTTTGAATCTGAATAAAATTTTTACCTGCGTATCCCGCAATTCCAATTACTTCACCATGATTTTTGTCGCCCGAAAGAATTACGTAATCATTTTGATTTGTATATCGCTCTACCATTTTCTGGCTCGCCTTTACACGTGGACACGTTGCATCCAAAATGTGGCATTTTTTCTGTTCAAGCTGTTTGAATACATCTGGTCCAACCCCATGAGCACGGATTATTACAACAGAACCTTCATCCAAAAACTCAATCTGATTTTCTTCTATAATTTCCAGACCTTTAGAATTCAATTTTTCCAGAAAATTTTCATTGTGAATAAGGGGACCAAGAGAATAAACTTTTTCTCCTGAATTTTCCTGCAACGCTTTTTCTGCAAGTTCAACAGCACGCCGCACACCAAAACAAAAACCTAAAACTGAAGCTCGAATTATTTCCATAAATCCATTTTAACAAAAAAAAGACTGCTCCGTAAAGAAGCAGTCTTCCGAATAATTATAATTTACAAAATTGTCATGGCGTTAATAAATAAACACCTTGTAATGACAATTCTACTTATTCATTAACTTCATCAGCTTTTACAGTCTTCAAAGAATGGTGAACACCGTATTCAGCTTTCCAATTTTTACGTCCAGCAGAAATGAATGCACTAGAAATAAAGATTGAAGAGTACATACCACTGATCAAACCAACAATAAGTGCAAGAGCAAAGTCTTTGATTGAACCTGTTGTAAAGATATACAAAGAAAGAACTGCAATCAAAGTTGTTACTGTAGTAAGAACAGAGCGGATGAATGTATCAGACAAAGACTGATTCAAGATTGAATTAAAGTCCTTAGCTTCAGGCATCATCTTAAGGTTATAACGGATACGGTCAAGAATAACGACTGTAGCGTTGATAGAATAACCTACGATTGTAAGAACTGCTGCCAAAACTGTAGAAGTAAATTCCATCTGAGTCCAGATAATGAATGTCATCATAATTAAAGCATCGTGAATCAAAGCAATTACAGAACCAAGAGCAAAATCCCAGTGGAAACGAATTGCAGCATAAATCCAGATGAGTAAAACTGTAAGAACCATCATTATTACAGACTTAAATGCAATTGATTTAGAGAAGCTTGAACCAATAAAGTCAGTTTTTACAATTGCAACTTTTTCTTTACCAAAGTGGCTGTACAAATGAGAATTGATTTTATCAAGAACTTCATTCTGTTTGTCAGTAGCAGAAACTCCAACACGAATCTGGTAACTTGCATCAGAACCATTTCCAAGCTGTTTTACTGCAACACCTGTTATAGAAGCTAATGCATCACGAACATCATCAGTTGTAATGTCAGAAGTTCCAGCAGGATAAAGATAAAGAATTGAATTAGAAAGCTGATTTGTTACAGCCGAATTCAAGAAAAGTTTTGTACTGTCAAAACTTCCATTCTTTACGTTTACAGAAACACCTTCGATTTTGTTCATTTCGTCAGCAATTTTCTGAACTGTATCAATTTCTGCAAAATTAAGAACACGAGTTTCGTTTGTAACACCAACACCACTGATTACAACATCAAGCTGACCAGCAGACAAATCAAGAGAAACCTTTGCAGGTCCGTTGTAAGTAATTTCTGCTACAGGTGGTGCAACACGAACTTCTTCAATAAGGCCAGGCTTAAAATCGATACCAAAATTAATACCTTTTACAAAGAATCCAACTACACCACAAAGAATAATTACTGAGCTTATGATTACAGAAGGAACAAATCCTTTACTAAAGTTTACTGTCTTTTTCATTGTTTAATCCCCCAGCCGATACTAACTTTCTTTGCGTGGAGCACGTCTGTATCAAAGTCAAAGATAAGACGAGATACGAACAATGCTGTAAATACAGAAGAACAAACACCAATTGCTAATGAAACAGCAAAGCCCTGAATAGCTCCGGTTCCTAATCCGGCAAGGAACAAAGCAGCAATGAATGTTGTGATGTTTGAGTCAAGAATTGCCCACAATGCGTTGTCAAATCCCATAGAGATTGCAGCTGTGCGGCTCTTACCCTGTCTTAATTCTTCCTTAATTCGTTCAAATACCAATACGTTAGCATCTACTGCCATACCTACGGTAAGAATCATACCGGCAATAGAAGAAAGTGTAAGTGTAAGATTGAAAGCAGAAAGAACTGAGAACATAATGTAAAGGTTCAAAATCTGAGCAACAACAGCATTAATACCAGATGCTTTATAGAAAATAAGCATGAATACAAGGATAAGACCAAGACCAAGTGCAATAGCCATAATTCCCTGATGAATTGCCTGTTCTCCCAAAGTAGCACCAATTACCTGCTGACTTTCAACTTCAAGAGGTACATCAAGCCATGCAGTCTGAAGAACCTTCTTGATATTGTTAGCTTCATCTTCGGTAAAGCTACCAGTAAGAGAAACTGCACCAGTTGTAATTGCATCCTGAATGCGTGCGTTTGACTTAATTTTGTTATCACTTACGATTGCAAGATATTCACCCTTATGTTTACCAGTGAACTCACCAAAAATTGGAGTTCCTTCTGCATCAAGGTTAAAGCAAACCTGAAGCTGACCTGTATATTCATCACGGCGGATTTCTGCAGACTGAATATGTTTACCTTCAAGAGCAATTTCTTTCTTTACAACAACCCAGTCAATTCTTTCGTCAAGACCGTACTTGTCTTTTGTGTAAAGTCCGAAAACTTCGCAATCTTCTGGAATAATAGAAGGATCAAGAAGTTCACCAGCAGCATTGAAAGTAGAAGCTGGATGCTGATTGTAATAAGTTTTGAAAGCTTCAGTTGCTTCCATATCAGAAAGACGGAAATTCAAAATTCCTTTACCAACAATCAAAGTATTGATTGCATCTGCCTGAGCAGCACCAGGAATTTCAATATAGATTCTGTCATCACCCTGCTGACGGATTACAGGAGAAGAAAGACCAAAGCGGTCAATTCTGCTTGTAAGATTTTCAAGAGCGTTTGCCATTGCATCTTTTTTGAACTGAGCTACATCTTCAGCAGCAAGAGTGTCTCCCTGAGCAGCAGCTGCAGCATCCAAATCAGCATGTACAATAACGTTCATACCACCAGAAAGGTCAAGACCAAGTTTTACAGAATTAGTGTAATACTTTTTTGCCTTAAGAATGATGTCGCGGTAACGAGTCTGAATATCTTCCATCATTTCGAGTTCAGAATCGTATGCAGCAAGTACATCCTTTACAACCATTGCCGAAGGTGCTTTTTTTCCGGCAGCCTTATACTGTTTTGCGGCCAATTTTTTAAGCCATGCAAAATCTTCTGGAACTTCTGCAGAAATATTTTCTGCGGCAAGATTTTTGATTGCGCGTACATCTTCTGCTGCCTGATTAACTGAATAATCTTTGATGCTTTCCGTTGAGCCTAAAGCTAAAGCCTTAACGTGGCTAGGAGTTCTTCCATACCAGCTGATAGAAGGCCATAGGAAAACGAAACAGATAGCAAGAACAGCAATAAGAATCACTAAGCGTGTTCGTTTGTTCATTTTTTATAACCCCGAATTTTTTATTTATTTTCCTCAGATTCAGATTCCGTAGCAGGAACTTCTTCTGATTTAGTTTCCTCAGTTTTTGCAGTTTCTTCTGCTTTTGGAGCTTCAGCAGCAGATTCATCTTTTGCCTTTTTCTTTCCAAAACCAAAAATGCTCTTTTTCTG